>CAYSGK010000011.1:3154-21784 GCA_964430395.1 uncultured Methylophaga sp. | reverse complement strand
GCAAGAGTATATTTAAACCAAAATGGCAGTTACACAAAACTATTTACAGGGCCCTAAAATCTACAGATTAATGTCACTTAGAAGTATAGGTTTACACTTTTTCTAATGCTTCAATTCACCCATTACCACTTTATCTTCAGTCACTTTTTGCACGACTTCTGAATAATAATCATCTCTAAATTCATCAATAACTTTTTTGGTATGAAGTTCATCAACACCGCTACCCAGCAATATTTCTTCTGTTAAACGCAAGCTTGTTTCTAAGGTCTCAGACACCGTTGTGGTTGCACCTTGACTGACTAAATCAGCACAGTGATGTCGATCTTTAGCGCGAGCATGAATAGGCACATCAGGATAATATTGGCGCACTAATGGCACTAAACGATCAAAATTATCAGGGTCATCCAGCGCGATTACAATCATTTTTGCCTGTTCTGCCCCTGCTGCTTGTAATACTTTTACGTTACTAGCATCACCAAAAAAAACGGGGAAGCCTTGTTCTCTCGCATTTTTTACCCTTTTTTGGCTTAAATCAATTGCGATATAGGCCACATCAGCAGCACTCAAAATTGCACCAATCCGTGCACCAACGCGGCCAAAGCCTGCCAAAATAATATGGCCTACATTTTCATCAACAAATTCAGTATAGAGTTCGTCTTCATTTTCTTTTGGTCTATAAAATTTTAGTAATAATACATTTACTAATTTTACTGAAAAGGGCGTGAATGTCATGCTAAGTGCAATGATTAATGTCAGCATTTGTGCTAATTGTTGTTCTAAAACACCGGCAATTGCGGCAAAACCGAACATAACAAAACCAAATTCACCACTTTGAGATAGCAATATTGCTGTTTGAGTTGACACGTTATGCCGCGTACCGCTTAATCGTGCCAGCCAATAAACAATAAATGATTTAATCAACATTAAAGCAATCGTTAAACCAATAATGCTGGCCAGATTTTCTATTAATAAACCAAAATCAACACCCATTCCAACGGTCATAAAAAACAAACCTAGCAAGATCCCCCTAAAAGGTAAAATATCCGCTTCAATTTGGTGTCTATATTCAGAATCTGCCAGCATTACCCCAGCTAAAAAAGCGCCTAAGGCCATTGATAAACCCACTGATTCCATCAGCCATGCAACGCCTAATACTAATAAAACAGCTGCCGCAATAAATACTTCGGGATCTTGGCTAACAACAATTCTGCTGAGAAAAGGATTTAATAAATAATGGCCTGCTACTAATAAGGCTAAAATGGCACCTACGGCAAAAAAGAAGTTATGCCCCTCTGATGCTACGCTACTGTCGTTGCCCGCTAATACTGATATCAACGCTAATAGCGGTACAACAGCAAGATCTTGCATCAGAAGAATTGAAAAAACGCGCCTTCCCATTGGTGTAGAAATCCCCCCCCGTTCAGAGAGCAATTGCAAACAAAAGGCAGTTGATGAAAGCGCCAAACCAAAACCAATGATAATAGCACTTTGATGATTTATGCCAAGCCAAACCGCCGCCGCGTAGAGTACAGCTGCCGTAATAAAAAGTTGACCTAAACCCAAGCCTAAAATCAAATGACGCATTTGCCATAATTTTTCAGGTTTAAGCTCTATTCCTAAAATAAATAATAAGAAAATGACACCAAATTCACCTAGATGGCGTATTTGCTCAACCTCGGTTATAACCCCAAAACCCCAGGGGCCAAGAATAGCACCTGCGGTTAAATAACCTAAAATGGCACCTAAGCGAATTGCATGGAAAAAAGGCACGATAATAACTGTTGCCAATAATAACGCAAGAATATCCAGTAAATAGTAAGCGTTTACTTCTTCCATATATTTAGTTATAGAAAGAGGTTCTATCTAGTAGCATCATTATTCGCTAATGCTAAGTCAAGCCCTTTTTGATAGGCTTCAATAACTTGATCCTCTTTGCCGTTCTCAGTTAAAACCTTCGCCAAAACTTGATACGTTTCCCCTCTTTCACCATATCCAATACTTGTGAGCAAATATTGTTCTGCTTTTGCCCACAGTTTATTAGCTACAGCTAGACGACCCAATGTTAATAATAACCATGGATTATCCTGTCGATCTTTTAACCATTTTTCAGCTTTAGCTAACTGTGGCAGAGAGTCACCATGAACAATTTTTCCATAATGGTAAATAAGTTGATCACTCCAATTTTTATGCAAGAACTCTTCAATCAACATTTGTGCTTGATCTGATAAATTGTGTTGCTCAAGACCTAAAATATAAACCGAAAGCATTTCTTCAGATTTTTTGACTTTAGTTGGTGCCTGTTGCCAAAGTGATTGCATTGTTGCCCAATCACCTCGCTCTAGTGCTGCTTGCATTTGACCTGTTGCAGCATCTACAGATAATATTTTCACTTCATCTGACGGTAATACATGACGTTTACGCAAATCTGGCAATACATCTTGAACACTCTCCCATTGGTTCAGATCGGCATATAATTTTTGTAACAGCTGAAGCACATAGGGATGTTTTGGCGCGACCTCACGTAAATGCTGTAATGTAGCAAGCGCTTGCTCTTTTTGATCGGCTGCTAGTTGAAGCTCTGCTTGCACTACACCCACAGCAACATCCGCCCCTTCTGTCGTTTCATGCGCTAGACGCAAATAATCATCACGCCGTTCAGAAGCATTTTGTTTTTGTGCTGCTCTTGCTGCCGCTAAATAATGTAATAGAGGCGTTTCACTGTTGCCCGCATGGCGCGCTAATAATCGCTCGGCCTCTGCCCAACGTCCTTCTTCTAGCGTAATCAGGCCGCGCGTTAGTGCTTGTCCTGCTCGTTTATGGCGGCGAGAACTTTGCCAATTGGCAATTTTTTGTGGAGTGCGCTTAGCAAAAACCAAAGTTCTCAACAACAAATAGCCTGCAAGCAACAGTAATAAAAAAGCCACAACAAAAACAATTAGTGAGGTTTCAAGACTCCAATTGCCGTATTTTAATAGCACAAAACCGGGCTCAAAATCCGCAACCCAAATCATACCTGCACCCACTATCAGCGCTAATGCAATGATAATTAAAAGCTTCATTACAATTCACCTTTTTGCTGAAGCCAGACCAAAGATGCTGAAATATCTGGTAACTCCACCGTGATTTTCTCTGATTTCATGGCCGATACCGTTTGCAATAAAGCATCTCGTTCTTCACCAATGAAGTATTTCTGCAACCATTGCTCTGCCGACGCTAGGCTATCATGAAAAATAGTTTCATTTCCTGATAACAATGCTAGTCTTGCTGACTCTAGTTTTAATTGTAAATTTTGATATAAGAAATAGCGTTGCTCAGGCACGATTATCGCTGATGATCCATCTTGTTGATGGCGAATGACTACTAATGAGCGTACTTGCTGCCATGCATTTGATGCCGCAGCTTGCCAATCCTCCGCTATCTCACCATCTGAATTCGATTCATCCGTTTGCCCAGCTCCAAATTCAGGTCCTGTTAATACTTTAAGCTTTCTAATTCCATCTATAGCACTTTGTAGTTGGGCGGCTAAACCATCAATATCCACTTTAGCTACAGATGCTAACGCTAATTGTTCATCTGCAAGCAGTGCTCTCAATTGATATAAACGTGGATCGGCAAGCTCTTTTAATTTTTGATCTGCTAAAACTAATGCTGTTCGAGCATTTTCAACATCATCCGCAAGCAAAATCCGTTGGTTTGCCATTTGCAACAGATATTTCACCTCAGATAAAATCCATTTTCGTTTCACATCATCGTTGGTGAGTTGCTGCATTTCTGAGACTTCAGCTATTTTATCGGCCAAACCGGCATCGGCCTCATTAAGTGCATTAACTTTTTGTTGTATCTTCTGCGTTTCTTTTTCTAAGGTTTGCTTAATTTGCGAAACATCAGCCTTCAACGGAGCTATCTGATTATTTTCTAGCTCGGTATTTAATTCTGCCAATGTTGATCGCTGTTTCATGGCTTCTTGATATGCAAACCAAGCCATCGCCGCAATTAAGCCTAGTAAAATAATAATTACAAGCCATAAAAAGGTCTGTTTCGCTGCTTTTGTTTCTGTTACAGCGTCATCATCCACCACAACACCTTCAACTACATCTTGTTGTCCGTCATTTTCTGCCATTGCTCATCTCACCTTATTTATTCGCTGCATCAATGCCCTATCACTCGCATCCTCTGCCACATCAATATATTTAAAACCTTGTTCTATAGCATACTGCTTGATGCGCTTACTCACAACAATCAAATGCGTATTTTTGATATTTTCTTTGCCAAGAAGCTGACATAAATTGTCTAAACTATTCACACTAGAAATAATAATGCATTCTGCCGACAAGGCTTGCACAATGCTCTTTTGGGTTGGTTTAGGTAATGCACGTTGGTAAACCTCAAGATACCGTATTTTAGCGCCTCTTTCCATCAACGTATCTGCTAGCAATTCACGCCCATCCTGCCCCCGTACAATTAGAATTTGTTTTCCGTCAACATATGTTAACTCAGGTAGTGTTAGTAAGCTTTCTGTTCCCGCAGGCGCTGGCGCTTGTAAAACATGTTCAAAGCCTTGTTGTTGCATGCATTTTGCTGTGCTGGCACCTACCGCAATATGGGTCACATCATCAGCCAGTTGACGTTTATACTTGCTGTCAAAATACATCACCGCATTTTGGCTCACGAAAATAACCATATCGTGCTGATCTAGATCGGCAATTTTGCCTGCATCTATCGCTACAATGTCAAGCGCAGGAAAAGCAATCGCTTCACCACCTGCATTTGCTATCATTTCACATAAGCTCCGCGCTTGATGCCGCGGCCTTGTGACTAGGATCTTCAAACCATCAAGAGATGATTTAGCTTCCATACACATCCGCTAAAATTTTGTCTGCACCTTGTGCCAATAAATTTTCTGCAAGCGCAATGCCTAATGCTTCAGCCTCTTCCGCTTTGCCTGTCACTTCTGCGCGTAACATTTCAGTTCCATCAGGTCGACCAACTAAACCACGTAACCAAATAGTACCCTCACTTAATAAGGCATAACCCGCAATTGGCACTTGGCAACCACCCGCAAGGCGTTTATTAAGCGCACGTTCAGCACTGACCGTGATCCATGTATCAGGGCATAGTAAAGGAGCAAGTAAAGCGTTTACCTCATCATCGTCAGTACGTGTTTCTATGCCAACCGCACCTTGCCCTATCGCAGGCAGACTTTGTTCGGGTGACAGTGCTGATTTAATTCGGCCCTCAAAACCTAAACGCTTCAAACCCGCTGAAGCTAAAATAATCGCATCATAATCACCTGCATCCAACTTGGCTAATCGTGTATTTACATTGCCTCGAAGTGGAATAACGTCAAGATCAGGGCGATCCGTTCGCAGCTGACATTCACGGCGCAAACTCGATGTACCCACCTTTGCTCCTTTCGGCAAACCATCTAAAGAATCATAGGTATTGGATACAAATGCATCGCGAGGATCTTCACGCTGGCACACCACCGGTAAATGTAAACCGTCAGGAAACTCCACCGGCACATCTTTCATCGAATGCACCGCAATATCGGCATCGCCAGCTAGCATGCCTTGCTCTAATTCTTTAACAAATAAGCCTTTACCGCCTACTTTTGCCAGCGGCACATCTAAAATTTTGTCGCCCTGCGTACTCATTTTAACCAATTCAACTTGTAGGTCTGGATACAACTTTATCAATTCATCACGCACAAATTCTGCCTGCCACAATGCCAGCGGGCTTTTTCGGGTCGCTATTTTTATGATTCTGTCAGTCATTTATATTCCACACGTTTTGAAGTTAGTTAAGCTCAATTCTATCATTTCCAATATGATTTCTGCATATCCGCGTTATAATTCAGTTTTTAAATACCGACACAAGAATTGAATCATGACTTCACCTAACAAAAAACTATCATCGGCTCGCCTCACCCAGCCAACAAATGCCTTTGTTGAAGAGTTCACCGCATCAGTTCAATTTGATCAGCGTATGTACAGTCAAGATATTGAAGGCTCGATTGCGCATGCTACTATGCTCAGCCACGTTGGCGTTTTAACCAAGGATGAGCTTGAAAAAATAATAGCTGGCTTAGAAACCATTCGCAGCGAGATTGATAAAGGCGAGTTTGAATGGTCAGTTGCCCAAGAAGACGTGCATATGAATATTGAAGCACGCTTGATAGCTTTGATTGGTGAGGTAGGCAAAAAACTACACACTGGTCGTTCACGTAATGACCAAGTTGCCACCGATGTAAGGCTTTATTTGCGCGATATGATCGAACCTATTCGGTCTGAATTAAATCGCTTGCAAGATGCACTGCTTGATGTGGCTGAACGTGAAGCTGACACAATTTTGCCTGGCTTTACTCACTTACAAGTCGCCCAGCCCATTACTTTTGGTCATCATATGATGGCGTGGTTTGAAATGTTGGTGCGCGATGCCGAACGCTTAGATGATTGTGAAAAACGGGTTAATTCTTCGCCGTTAGGTGCGGCGGCACTGGCGGGTACCACCTTCCCGATTGACCGTGAATTAACCGCTAAATTATTAGGCTTTGAACGCATTTGCTTAAATTCTTTAGATGCCGTTAGTGATCGTGACTTTGCGATTGAGTTTAATAGTTTTGCTTCTATCTTAATGATGCACTTATCGCGTTTTTCAGAAGAACTAATTATTTGGTCATCAGCACAATTCGACTTTGTTGATTTAGGTGATTCATTCTGCACCGGTTCATCAATTATGCCGCAAAAGAAGAACCCGGATGTACCCGAATTAATCCGTGGTAAAACCAGCCGTGTTTACGGCAATATGTTCAATTTATTCACGCTAATGAAAAATCAACCCTTAGCGTATAACAAAGATAATCAAGAAGACAAAGAGCCGCTGTTTGACACAATCGATACATTATTAGGCTCGTTACAAGTTTATGCCGACATGATGGGCGCAATTACCGTCAAATCTGAAAATATGAGAAACGCTGCATTAAGTGGTTATGCAACCGCAACCGATCTCGCTGATTACTTAGTTCGTAAAGGTGTCCCTTTCCGTGATGCCCATGAAGTTGTTGGTTTATCTGTTGCTTACGGCATTGAGCACAATAAAGACTTATCAGAAATGAGCCTCGGCGAATTACAAAAATTCTCTAATCAGATCAGTGAAGATGTATTTGATGTACTTACATTAGATGGTTCTGTAGCAGCCCGCGATCATCTTGGGGGCACAGCACCTAATCAAGTTCGTAAGGCAATCAAATTTGCTCGCTCACAGCAACAAAGTTAATTACTGTTAAAAAACTTATGGGTCTGTTTACTCTCATTGACTCATCATTTCGGATACAAAAGCCCAAACAATACTTATGAAAAAATATACGCCTAATGCTCTAATTATTCTTACTGCTCTATTTTTTATTGCATTTGGGAATATCACATTTTTTAGAAATGTAATCGCTATTTACCCTATTACTGATCTATTAAGTGCCTTATTTATTGTATCTCTTGCCCTTGTCTTTACTTGTGTCAATATTCTTATCTTATCGTTGCTCTGTTACCGAATTAGCCTCAAACCTGTTTTAATTATCTTGCTGCTAGTGTCCGCTGCAAGTGCCTATTTTATGGATAGCTATAATGTCATTCTTGATGACATTATGATTGATAATATTTTCAAAACGGACACTCACGAAGCGCTCGATCTATTGAACATAAAACTGTTTTTGTATCTTTTCTTTTTAGGTGTTTTACCTGCCATCTGGATCTATAGCCGGCCTATCAGCTACCCTTCATTCAAAAAAGCGATATTATCAAAAGCTTTATTACTAGGCGGCACAATACTTATTGTTGTCATTACTATTCTCTCTTTAGGTAATTTCTACGCCTCCTTTCTTCGTGAAAACAAATCGTTACGCTTCTATGCCAACCCCTCATATTATATTTATTCACTTGGCAAATATGTTTCCCATTATTTTCATGATAATAATGCTACGTTTACGCCCATAGGCCTTGATGCAACACGTTCTACCAAAACCGATACCAGAAAATTAATTATTATGGTGGTGGGAGAAACCGCACGTGCCGACCATTTCTCATTGAATGGTTACAAAAGAAAGACTAACCCTAAATTAGAACAGCAGGATATTGTAAATTTCAGTAATGTCTGGTCATGTGGCACATCAACAGCTGTGTCCGTCCCTTGTATGTTTGCGCTTGATGGTCGATCAGACTTTAATGCCGGCAAAGAAAAATCAACGGGAAATGTGCTGGATATAATGCAACGCGTAGGCACAAATGTACTTTGGCTTGATAATAACTCTAGTTCAAAAGGGGTTGCCGAGCGAGTAGAACATATCAATTACAAAACCGCTGAGAACAATCCAGACTGTGATAGCGAATGTCGTGACACAGGTCTGCTTGCTAATCTTCCTGCTTACATAGAAAAACACCCTGTGGGCGATATCTTTATTATATTGCATCAAATGGGCAATCATGGCCCTGCTTATTTCAAGCGTTACCCGAAAGCTTTTAATCACTTTACACCCACCTGTCATACCAATCAATTAGAGCAATGTAATAATGAAGAGATCAATAATGCCTATGACAATGCCATTTTGTATACTGACTTCTTTTTATCGCAAGCCATTGATCTCTTGAAAAAATATAATACTAGTTTTGAAACCGCACTAGTGTATGTCAGTGATCATGGTGAATCCTTAGGTGAAAATGGTCTTTATTTACATGGGCTACCTTATCTATTAGCCCCTGACACACAAAAGCATGTGCCTATGTTAATGTGGTTTGGAGAGAATTTTGCTAAAAACAGCATAAATATTAAACAGCTTAAACAAAAAAGTAATCAGAAATATTCACATGATAATCTTTTTCATACCTTGTTAGGACTGATGGGGATAACAACTAAAATTTATGATCCTGCTTTAGATATTCTCCCTCATCATGATTAAGCAGATCATCCTAACGTGTGTTGCCTTAGTGTGCACATTGTTCATCTTCAACATTAGTGATCTCGATCTAATTGTACAAAATCATTTTTATGATGCCCAATTAAAACAATGGCTAGTCGATGATAACAATGTTGTATTAGATTTTATTTTTTATAGTGGTATAAAAAAATTATTTATCCTTTTTGCAGTATCGCTTTTAGCTGCGCTTATCTTTTTTTACAAAACGTCTTTAATTCAAAACTACAAACAAGGCATTATTATTGTTTTACTTTCTATCATTCTTGTGCCTGTCATTATCAGCGAACTTAAAGCCCTGACCAATGTTCCTTGCCCAAACCAAATAACACTTTATGGTGGCGTCTTCCCCCATGTGTCAGTATTACAAGCCTATCCTGATGACTTTACACCCCCCAAAAGAGTAAAATGTTTCCCCGCGGGTCATGCCAGTGGTGGGTTTGCATTAATGGCATTGTTCTTTTTATTTAAAAGAAAACGTAACCAACGACTAGCCCTAGTAAGTGCAATAAGCATTGGCTGGATAACAGGTGCTTATAAAATGCTGATCGGTGATCATTTTTTAAGCCATACCATCGTCACTATGCTTCTCGCTTGGCTTATTATCTTGCTCATTACAACAACTGTTCAGTGGTACGAAAACCAAGTTAACTCCGCATAATAATAAAAAAGCGATGATAACATTCATTATCACCGCTTTTTTATTGAGCTTAATTTTAACGCTATAGCTCTAAAAACTATAACTTGCACCAATTTCATAATTACGATCTCTTCCTGGGAAGAAACGATAATCACCAAAAGCAAAATCAGCACGATCAGCATATTCTGTATCGAACAAGTTTTTGATTTGACCATGTATTGCCAAATGTTTGCTTACTTGTGTATTAATACGTAAATTGAATAGGTCATGGCCTTTATATTCAGCTGTATGAGCCGGATCCGTATAATAATTACCAATATGGCTCCATTCTAATTCGGCACGACTATCTGTTCTAAAATTCCAACCTAAGCGTACATCAGCAATATTTTTAGGCGCTGTATCAATTTCATCACCTTTCGTAATAGCTTGCGAAGCCAAACTCGCTTTTGCAGCATGACTTGAATCATAAGTATGTAAGGCATGCGTGTAATTGGCAGAAATATCAAACTGTTCGCCTAATGGCATTGATAATGACATCTCAATGCCGCGATGCTTGGTTTTAGCATTGGTCACACTATTGCCAAATGAATCACGGAAGAAGAAATTCTTTTTCTTCATATAAAACGCCGCAAAATCATAGGTTAAACCAATTGAGTCAAAGGTGCCACGAGTACCAATTTCCAAACTGTCTGCTCTTTCAGATTTGGTTTCACCCACCGTTTGATCTTTTTGTATGCGATACAAATCGGTTGTTTGTGGTGCACGATGTCCACGAGACAAGTTTGTATAAACGCTATGCGATTCCGCTACGCGATAGACGAATCCCAATTTAGGGTTCCAGTCATTGAAGATATCTTCGCGATCGGCAGGTCGCTGGTAGAGACATTCACCAGGAGGCCCTATATTACAAGGGCTTCCATCTGCTAAGCCAGTGCCATCAGCAACCTTATTATTGTAATCATAATTTGTATGATCAAAGCGCAAACCTGTTGTCGCACGCAATTTATCGGCTAATTGCCATTCCGCATGAACAAATGGTGAAATTGAAATCGCTTTCACATCGTAATCATAATGAATACCTTGTTGTCGCCTTTTACCAAACTTAAAGTAACTTGCTTTTTGCTGTATTTCTTTTAAATGACCATCAGTATATTCAGCATCAAGTCCAAAAGTAACATTATGTCCACCCTCTAAGTCAATATAGTATGCTGTTTGTACACCGATACTGTCATGACCGTTCTCTTCGATGGCTTTTGAAGGTAGATAATGTTGGCGGAATCGCATTTCCGTACTGCGAACATAAGGTGTAATGCTAAGCAGGTTACCATTTTCCATTTCATGATCCCAACGGCTAGACAAACGTACCGACCACCAATCACGAAAAGCTTCAGGATTATCATTTTGCTCTCTTACTTTCTTACCACGTTTATACAACTTGTCATCCGTTCCGCTACTAATAAACCCAGCTGTTTCCTGGTTTAAATTAAATGCATGGAAAATTGTTTTAAATGTATCACCATTCGCTGCAGTAAAATCGTCAAGAATCGTAACTTTTTGTTGACCTAGCCCAGAATTGTCTCGCCAGCCTCCATCATCTACACCACTAAAACTGAAACGATAGGCATGAGCACCGACAGTATCACTCACAGTACCTTTTATTTTATATAAATCATCTGAGCCTGCGGTAATATCAATTTTTCTCTCTAACGACTTAGCTGGATCACGACTTATTACGTTCACCAAACCATGAACCGCATTTGAACCATAAAATGCACTGCCAGGGCCACGTACTACTTCAATGCTTCCTGCTTGTTCAAAATGAGCCTCTGATAAACCATTATTATTTCCGAAAGAGGCGGCACGCATAGCTATACCATCTTCTAAAAATAAAAATGCCCCACCGGCACCAGGTCCTGTCAATACTGGTGAACGAAGTGCAATTGTCATTTCAGCGCCATTACCTCGTTGTAAATTCACACCGGGGATACGTAATAATGATTCCTCAATATGATCCGCATTTAACAAATCAATTTCTTCCTGATGAACCTTTCCGGTATTACCCGCTAGATCCAGCAATGATGATTCAGAACGTGTGCCAGTGACCACCAGCTCATCTAAATTTATAGTTTCTTCAGCTGAAACCATCGTTGCAGCTGATGCGCCTGCCAAGGCGAATAATAACGGCAATTTTCGTATGGAATACATCTTATAATTCCTAATTTATTCGTATAAAAAATGTTAATAAAGCCACATATCGTGAAATCGGTCGCAATTTTCTCATATTGTCCCCACAAACAACATCAGGATTTTCCTTGTTTTTGTTGAAAACAGTAGTTGCAGTCCCCATTTATGATCTAAATCAACTTATAAAACTTAAAATTGGCATTTATGGAATATAAAGACTATTACCAAATCCTCGGTGTATCACGAGATGTATCAAAGGCTGACCTTAAGAAGGCCTATCGTGTACTCGCGCGTAAATATCACCCAGATGTGAGTAAAGAAACAAACGCTGAAGCCAAGTTTAAAGAAGTGGGTGAAGCCTATGAAGTGCTAAAAGATCCTGAAAAACGTGCACAATATGATCAATTTGGTAGCAATTATAAAAATGGTCAGTCATTCACGCCTCCTCCCGGCTGGGGACAACAAAGCGCAGGCATGGGTGGCCATGGCAACTTCAGCAGCTTCTTCGAAAGCATGTTCGGCGGTGGCGCAGGTGCAGGAATGGGCAGCGGCGGTAGAGATAATTTTTATGCACCCGGTGAAGATGTTAACGCCAAAATCACTATTTCGTTAGAAGACGCGTTTAATGGTGCTACAAAAACAATTCGCAGGCCTACAGGCTCGACAGAAACAGGCACCCTAAATGTTAAAGTGCCAGCCGGTATTACATCAGGTAAGAAGATCCGCCTGTCTGGTCAAGGTAAAGCAGGAATGGGAGGCAAACCCGGTGATTTATATTTAGAAATTGCTATTGCTCCGCATTCACATTATCGTGTTGATGATAATAATATTGTATTAGATTTACCCATCACACCGTGGGAGGCCGCCTTAGGGGCAAAAGTAACGGTGCCAACACTGGCAGGCAAGATTAATTTAACCATTCCCGCAGGCTCACAAAGTGGTAACAAAATGCGTTTAAAAGGCCGCGGGCTACCCGCTAAAAAGCCCGGCGATCAATTTGTAGTATTACAAATTATCAATCCGCCTATTGACAGCAAAGAAGCTAAAAAACTCTTTTTACAAATGGCTGAAGAGCTTAGTTTTAACCCAAGGGAAAGTTTAGAAGCAACATTATAATAACCGTAGTCGTCATTGCCGAGTTCTTTTATCGGCAATCTTATGAGCAAATTATTATCGTTTGACTTCCGCTAAAAACATGCGGGAATACCGGAAAAATAAGGACAGCTAATGACAAAATTTAAATCCGCAATATTATGGCTAGCTGGTCTTAGCCTAATAATTCAAATTGCAAGCGCAGCTTTACCTTTCAGCTGGTTTGGTGGTGAAGATAAAATGCCATCGCTTGCGCCTATGCTGGAACAATCTAAACCCGCCGTTGTTAATATTTCGACTAAAAGTTATATCCGCGTTCAAGATAACCCGTTATTAAACGATCCCTTTTTCCGTCGGTTTTTTAATATCCCCGAACAACAGGCTCAACAACGTACCAAACAAAGCCTTGGTAGCGGTGTGATTTATGATGCTAAAAAAGGCTTAGTGTTAACCAATAATCATGTTATCCATCGTGCGGATGAAATCACTGTTTCACTAACCGATGGCCGTAGTTTTCAAGCCGAATTAGTGGGAACAGATCCGGCCACCGATATTGCCTTAATTAAAATACCCGCCGTTAATCTCACCGCTTTACCACTGGCTGACTCTGAACAATTACGTGTTGGTGATTTTGTTGTCGCCATCGGCAACCCTTTTGGGCTAGGACAAACCGTCACCTCAGGCATTGTCAGCGCCTTAGGGCGTAGTGGCTTAGGTATTGAAGGCTATGAAGACTTTATTCAAACTGATGCCTCCATCAACCCCGGTAATTCTGGTGGTGCACTGGTTAATCTTCGTGGCGAACTCATTGGTATTAATACCGCTATTTTCTCCCCCGGGCAACGTGCCGGTAATATTGGAATTGGCTTTGCTATTCCTAGTAATATGGTCAAACAAATTACAGATCAGCTTATTAAAAATGGTGAAGTGAAGCGCGCTCATCTAGGTGTGCAAATGCAAGATATAACACCTGATTTAGCAAAAGCCTTTGATTTAGATTCAGAAAAAGGCGCTGTCGTAACCTCTATTCAACCTAACTCTGCCGCTGATGAAGCTGGGTTAAAAATTGGTGATATTGTGATTGCAATTGATGATGAAATGCTAGTCAGCGCCGATAGTTTACGGAACTCTATTGGCCTATTAATGGTCGGCGAAACCATCAAACTAGATATTGTGCGTGATGGTAAAGCACGCGTAATCAAAGCCACTGTAAAAGAAACTAAAAAACAGATCGCTAATAATGCCGTTCACCCTAAATTGGCCGGCGCCACATTTGGTGATATCGAAGAATCATCGCCCTACTTTGGAAAAGTCGAAGGGGTGCTGATCTATTCGATCAAACCAAATAGCCCAGCAGATCGTGCAGGTCTGCGTAAGGGCGATATTATTACATCGGTGAACAAACAAGCAATTCGCAACCTCGCTGAATTCAAACCACTAGCATTTAATGGCGGCCAGCAATTATTGCTGAATATTACTCGTAATCGTCAGGCTATGTTTTTGATTTTGCGTTAGGATTCTTACCAACGCAATTTTAGCAATAAGAAATATTTGACAAAATTCTTACCAGACTATAGTGTATATACACTATGAAAAATAATTCTAATAATTTAATTAGTGACCTCTCTATAGCTAATAGTTGCTTATGTTCAAAACTTCGTGCCACCAGTAGAGTGGTGAGCCGTACTTATGCCGAGGCATTAAAACCTATTGATTTGAAACCAAATCAAATGACCATTCTTGTAGCTATCAGTCTAATGGGGCCGGTTTCGATTACCCAATTATCAGAGAAGTTACTGATGGAAAGAACCACTTTAACTCGTAATTTGAAGCCATTAGAGAAATTAGCTTATATTCAAATAAATGATGGCTATGGTCGAATTCGCGAATTGACATTAACCGATCAAGGTCGAGCTATTCTGGATAAAGCCAAACCCTTATGGAAAAATGCTCAAGAAAAATTAATTCAGCTATTGGGACAAGATCAAAGTGACATGATGAGTGATTTATTAAAGCAAATTTTAAAAACGGGTAACCCCTCATAATATTTTTTTATTTTTATATAGTGTAATTACACTATGGTTTTTAAATAGTGTATTTAGGAGAATTAAATGGATAACGACTATCGATCAAATAAAGCATGGGATATTTTCTGGAAAATCACTTCCAGACCTAAACTGATCTTGGCAATTAGCTTTATCATTATTATTGCCACAGCAGCATTTATTCCTACGCTGACTATCGATTCCCGTTCTGAATCTTTTTTACCGGATGATGATCCTGCATTACTTTATCGCGATCATGTTGAAGACATATTCGGCTTGAAAGATCCGATGGTAATCGCGGTGGTTAACCATGGTGAACATGGTGTATTTAATCCACATTCATTGCAGTTGGTGCAATGGTTGACCGATGAAGTGATGAAAATACCCGATATTAATCAGGATCGTGTCGTCAGTCTGGCAACAGAAGATAATATCACCGGTGATGAAGCGGGCATGCTAGTTGATCCCTTCTTTGAAGCACCCCCACAAACCCAAAAACAGGCAGATAAAGTTCGACAAGCGGTGATGAATTTTCCACTTTATCAGGGTAGTTTAGTTGCACGAGACGGAACGGCAACCTTAATTGTCACCGAAGTCTATGATGTTAATAATGCCCCGAAAGTTTATGAAGAACTGATGCGTCTGGTAAAACGAGCCTCTGTTAACGGTGAGCAGCTGCATGTCGCCGGTGATGGTGCCGTTTCCGGCTATCTGGTCAGTTATATTAATGCCGATGCGGCGCGATTAGTCCCCATTTCGGTGATTATCATTACACTACTCAGTGTGCTTGCATTTCGCACTTGGCGTGGAACGATCATCCCCGGGATCGTTATTTTCTCATCTGTTGCAGCAGCGATGGGATTAATGGCCGCATTTCATGTGCCAGTATATGTGATCACCACCAGTATGCCCGTCTTGCTTGTTGCCATTGCTGTTGCTGACTCCATTCATATTTTAAGTCAGTACTATGAGGAACTGGCTGAGCATCCTGAGCATTCACAACGTGATCTTGTTGTCCGCACCATGGTGTTGATGTGGCGACCCGTCACCATAACTACGTTAACATCAATGGTTGGTTTTCTCGGTATCACCATTTCTTCTTTTATGCCACCGATGCAAGCATTTGGTATTTATAGCATGATTGGTTTAGGTATGGCTGGTCTGTTTTCACTTGGCTTTGTACCCGCTGCGCTAGTCTTGCTTAAACCACTTCATAGTCCTGCTTTTAAAACACGTAATCACCAATTGGAACAAGATTTCTTCAGCAGACAAATGGATAAAGTCGGTGCCTGGGTACTGGTCAATACCAAGAAGATTTTGTTCTCTGCCATCATTATTTTTGTATTAGGCGTATTCGGAGCCTTGCAGTTAGAAGTGAATGAATCGTGGGTAGAAAACTTCCGAAAAGGTGACCCGATTTATCTTGCTGATAAGGCCATTAATCACACTATGGATGGCTCAAACACCTTAGATATTGTTATTGAAACACCGCATAAAGAGGATTTGTTCAAACCTGACAATCTCCATCGTATTGAAAAGTTACAACGATTTCTAGTCACACTGCCTCATGTCAACGGTAGCACTTCCATTGTCGATTACATTAAGCAAATGAACCGTTCGCTTAATAATAATGATCCTGCCAGTTATGTGATCCCGAGTGATGCAGACTTAATTTCACAATATTTCTTGTTGTATTCTGCCAGCGGCGATCCTACCGATTTTGAAGAAGAAATTGATTATGATTACCAAATGGCCCTAGTGCGTGCACGTATGGATTCAGCACGTTACCAGCAAGATAAGCTTGTGGTGGAAGCCACACAAAAATACATCGATGAAATTTTTAATACACCCGATATTAAGGCCAGTTTATCAGGCAGGGTTAATGTCGATTATGAATGGTTGGATTCATTATTAGGCACCCAATTTAAAAGTGTGCTATTTGCCCTGATTCTTGTTTGGATATTGGTCTGTTTAAGTTTACGCTCATTCTATGGCGGCACTCTTGCACTGATCCCTGTATTACTGGGTAGCCTGTCCGTCTATGCATTTATGGGAATATCAGGAATTACCTTGGCCGTTGGTACCACAATGACAGCGGCGATTGCCCTTGGTATCGGGATTGATTTTTCCATTCATACCTTAGATCGGATCAAATTGCTGATTCTGGAACAAGGATTAAATACGGATCAAGCGTTAATACAGATCTATCGAACAACGGGGCGCGCCTTACTATTCAGCTTTTTTGCAGTCTTTATTGGATTCGGTATTTTGGGCTTAAGTTATGTGCCAGCCTTATCAAAGCTGGGGGTGCTCATCGCCTTTGCAGTATTGATTAGTTTTATCTCCAGTATGACTGTTCTACCAGCACTCATTAAGCATCTAAGACCCAAATTTTTGGGCTACACATCTTAAATTTATCAAGAGGAATTTGAAATGAACCTATTAACACTGAAAATTCGATTATTTAGCCTATTAGTTACCTCGCTACTTGCTATGCCAGCATATGCCGATTTACCGTCTGCGGATGAAATTGTGAAAAACATCAATGCCCGTGATGAAGGCATAGCCGTTGCCCGATATTTGAAAATGGAAATGATCGATCGTCATGGCAAAAAACGTGTGCGTAAAACACGCGCATTTCGAAAGTATTATGGTAATGAAAAACGTACCGCTATTTTTTATCTGACACCAAAAAATGTCAAAGATACCGCCTTTCTCACCTATGATTATGCCGATACATCAAAGGATGATGACCAGTGGCTGTATTTGCCAGGCATGAGAAAAGTACGACGGATCTCGGCTTCTGATCGTGGTGATTATTTTTTGGGCACGGACTTCAGTTATGAAGACATCAAACTTGAAACTCGCGTTTCCGTTAAAGATTACACACGTAGCACGATTGGAGAATCCAGCGAAGATGGCTTTCACTGCCTCCTTGTTGAAGAAAAGACCATTAATGAAAAGATTGCAAAGGAGCTAGGGCATTCCCGTCGAGAAAATTGTGTTGACGATGCAATCTGGATGGTACGTCGCAGTCAGTCCTGGGATATAAAAGGGCGCTTGCTTAAAACGATTTATTTTAGAGATATTTCAAAAGTACAGGGCATTTGGACAGCACATATTATTGATGTTGATAATCATAAAACCGGCCATCACACTACTTTTACTTTCAGCGATATTAATTACAAAAATGCCGTCAAAGACAACATCTTTACGAAGGAAGCATTGCGCCGTGGTCTCTAAATGTTATCTCTTACTATCTCTGATTTGCTTGCTCGGGAGCCATAGCGTCTCTGCAACAGAACTGGAGTTTAGCGGCTTGTTCAAAACACAGACCGCCATCAATACATTCGATATGAACAGTCAATCAATCCGTTTTTCTATTTTACCGGAACTAGTCACACGATTTGATAATGGATCTCGACTGACTACTATCGCACTGCTGAGCAAACAATCCGTTAATGGCTTAAGGCCAGAGGATAACGAACGTACAACTTACAACACAATCAGCCGTCCGGCCTTGTTAGGTACAACAGCTGAACTGGAATTGCGTGAATTTTTTTTTGAAACCGCTATTGGCAATCATTATCTTACCTTGGGAAAACAGCAAGTCGTATGGGGTAAAACCGATGGCCTGAAGGTATTGGATGTCGTCAATCCACAATCATTCCAAACATTTATCCTAGATGATTTTGAAGATTCACGGA
>CAYSGK010000011.1:0-3054 GCA_964430395.1 uncultured Methylophaga sp. | reverse complement strand
GTCAATCCACAATCATTCCAAACATTTATCCTAGATGATTTTGAAGATTCACGGATCCCGCTCTGGACTGTAAATTACGAATGGCAGTTCAGTGACGATACCATACTGCAATTTCTCTGGATCCCTGATCAGACCATGCATGCCTTGCCTAAACGGAATGCAACGTATGCATTTACCACACCTAGGATTGTCCCTATTGCACCTGCAGGTGTGACTGTAAAGTTAGACAAGATCAAACGGCCATCACGTGTGTTCAAAGATTCGGATTTTGGCCTGCGCTGGACAGCCTTTGTCGATGGCTGGGATCTTACCTTAAATTATTTATATCACTATGATGATCTACCCGTGTTTTATCAACGGCTGACCATCACACCCCTGGGTGCCACTGTTTTTATTGACCCCCAATATAAACGATCACATCTTGTCGGCGGCACATTTAGCAATGCCTTTGGTGATTTAACGATTCGCGGAGAATTAGCTTATTCAACTGACAAACGCTTTCTAACAACCAACCCTAATGATAGTAACGGAGTGATAAAAAATGATGAATTTGCCTATGTATTAGGATTTGATTGGTTTGGTCTGGAAGACTCATTGATCAGTTTTCAGCTTTTTCAAAGCACCATAATCAATCCCAAGTCTCAGCTTACCCGCCCCGAAACGGATACAACAATCACACTGTTATTGAACAAAGATTTTTTCAATGAAACGCTCAGTGCAGAAATACTGTTTCTGCATAATTTAAACGATAGCGATGGTCTGATGCGACCTAAGCTCACTTACGAATGGCAAGATGATGTAAAAGTATGGCTAGGCTTTGATATTTTTTATGGCGACAATCGAGGTTTATTTGGTGAATTTTCAGATAACGATCGCTTTGTCGCCGGTCTTGAAATTGGCTTTTAGTCAAGGAGAATAAACATGATTGAATTTTATACAGCAGCGACAAGTAACGGTAGACGTGTTGCCATTATGCTTGAAGAAACAGGGCTTGACTATACGGTCCATCAAATCAATTTAAGTCAAGGTGAACAGCGTCAGCCAAAGTTTTTAAAGCTGAATCCCGCCCATGGTATTCCCGTTATCGTGGAACAGTCATCAAATGAAGATCCCGATTTTGTATTAACACAATCGGTGGCCATACTGATTTATCTGGCAGAAAAATCAGGGAAATTAATGCCCTGTAATGCCTGTCAACGTGCCCGGATGTATCAATGGCTATTGTTTGATGCAACAGATATATCTCAAGTCAGGCTGGAATCCTCTCGCCTTGGTTGGAATGATTTTACTGATGCTGCCGCGTTCCTATATGAACGTGTTTTACATCGTTATGACACCCTGGAACAACATCTGGCAAATCATCTTTATTTGGCAGGCGAAGTATTTACTATCGCAGATATATCAGCCTACCCATGGGCATTTTCCATGGATTTGGATCTTCAGCGCTTTCCCCATATCCACCGCTGGTTAAAACGCATCGAACAACGGCCTGCTGTCCAGCGCGGCATGGCTATACCTCACTAACTTTAACAGGAATATGATTATGAATACACTCTTACTATCAACCATTGCAGCCATCGCCCCTGTGCCAGTTTCATATCTAGTCGAAGCATTACGCCACCCTCCAAGCGTACCTGAATCACCCTCATGGGCACCACATCTTAACTACGAATATACTAAAGTTAATGGCCACAAGATCCGTTATTTAAAAACAGGTTATGGTCCCGCCATTGTGTTGCTACATACTCTGCGAACCCAACTCGATATGTGGCAAAAAATAATCCCGCGATTAGCCAATCATTTTACCGTCTACGCGATGGATCATATTGGACATGGGTTTTCAGATATTCCAAAAATTGACTATACACCAGAATCATTTCTTCAAGCAGTTGAAGGGTTTCTAGAAAATTTAAACATCGTCGATACCGTGGTCGCAGGTGAGTCCATCGGTGGTCCATTAGGTTTAATGTTGGCAGCCAAACATCATCCACGTGTTAAACAGGTCATTGCCATCGATTCCTATGACTATGATCGTGGCCGTGGTGTTTATCGTAGCTCACTATTTGGCAAAATATTATTTGGCATCTCAGGGATCCCAATCCTGGGGGCTACTTTTTGGCGGTTACGATCTTACCCTGCATTTAAAAATATTATTATGGGTGGTATGGTAAACCCCAAAAATTTTCCAAAACAACTTATGCAAGAAATGAATGCAGTGGGAAATCGAAAAGGACATTACCAAGCATTTATGAATTTAATTCACCATTTCCCAGAGTGGGAATCGGTTAGAAAAGACTATGGTCATATTCAAATACCCACCTTATTACTTTTTGCTGAATATGATTGGTCTACAAAAAAAGAACGCGAAGAAGTGCAGGCACTAATTCCAAATGCTCAGATGTGCACCCTAGAAAATTCTGGTCATTTTGCTTCATTAGATGCTTCAGAACAGCTCCTGAATATCCTGATTTCTACTAACTCATAACTACTTCGTATTAAGGAGATATAAAATGACAAAATACAGTATGATAATCACTTTCTTATTTTTTACTTTATGTGGAAATGCAATCGCTTCTGAAAAAGCTATTGTTGGTGTCTGGGTGAACCAAGCAGGCGGTGGCTTGATTGAAATTACAATGGAGCAAGGCAACGTCTACGGCACAATCATTGGTAGTCCAGACAGTAAAACAGAAGAACGGAAAGACAGCAAGAATCCAGATCCTAAATTACGCAATCGCTCACTTTTAGGTGCAGTAATATTAAGTGACTTTACCTACCATGAAAATAAAAAATGGCCATGGGCTGGTGGCTGGATTTATGATCCCAATAACGGTAAAAAGTATAAATGCAAAATACGACTTGTTGATAATGAAACGCTGGAAATAAGAGGCTATATTGGTATTTCACTCTTTGGTCGAACTGAAACATGGAAAAGGTATCGAAAAACTGAACCATAAACCTTGCTGATGTTAACAGTACATTACCACTTACCAATCACGTTAAAGAACACACCTCGGCTATCGTAGTCTAGGTTTGTTAAGTCATCTGAGAAGT
>CAYSGK010000010.1:18855-21865 GCA_964430395.1 uncultured Methylophaga sp. | reverse complement strand
GGAGACTGAACACTAACAGCACGTGAATTTGATTTTGTCATTATCGGTTGTTGCCACGAACGATGATATAACACGCGATAATCTCTCGATTTTTGCAAACGTGCCGCCGTTTGAATAAGGGTGCGATTTTTAGCTGGATGAATAAGTTTGCCTGAAACAGATGGGCTAAGTGGCGCATTAATATCAAAAGACGTTTCAGGCCACACTTCATCAGTATAGGTATTGAGCTGTTCAAAGACGATTAATTCGACGTGATACCACTGTTGGGCATAGGCATAAGGACTTAAAGACCAGAGGAAAATAATGCTAACAAGGTAGAAAAAACGTGTTTTCATAAATTATATTACAATAAATAAAGTTGAGTTGACACTATTGTCTAATGTTGTTCGATAAATGTCCAAAGTTTTTATTTGCTATACTAGATTCAAATTTATAATTTATTTAAGGAGAGAACTATGTTGGGAGGATTATCAAGCTTTGCGGTGATTATTGCTGTTTTGGCCGTAGTATTTTTATTCAAATCTGCTCAAACTGTGCGACAAGGCTATGAATTTACAGTTGAGCGCCTAGGGCGGTACACCCACACATTGCGACCCGGATTACATTGGATTATTCCTGTCATTGATAGCGTAGGTGCCAAAATTAATATGATGGAGCAGGTACTAGATGTTCAATCACAAGAAATCATTACTCGAGATAATGCGATGGTGCGCGTTGATGGTGTGGTGTTTTTTCAAGTAGTTGATGCGCCTAAAGCGGCCTATGAAGTGAATAATTTACAGCACGCTATTTTAAATTTAACTCAAACCAACATTCGTACGGTAATGGGATCAATGGTGTTAGATGAATTATTATCTAAACGTGATGAAATTAATGCGCGATTACTTAATGTTGTAGATGATGCTACAGCGCCATGGGGTGTAAAAGTCACTCGTATTGAGATTAAAGATATGTCACCCCCACCTAAGTTAGTTGACACAATGGAGCGACAAATTACTGCTGAACGTGAAAAACGTGCCAATATTTTAGAAGCAGAAGGCTTTCGTCAAGCTGAAATTTTAAAAGCAGAAGGTGAGAAAGCTGCCATTGTACTAGACGCAGAGGGTCGCAGAGAAGCTGCTTTTCGTGATGCGGAAGCACGAGAACGTGCGGCAGAAGCAGAAGCTCGTGCAACTCTTGTGGTCTCGGAAGCAATTGCAAAAGGTGACATTCAAGCAATTAATTATTTTGTAGCACAAAAATATGTGGATTCTCTAAAAGATATTGCTTCAGCTGACAATCATAAAATTATCTTTATGCCACTTGAAGCAGGTAATGTGATTGGCTCGTTGGGCGGTATTGCTGAACTAGCTAAAGATACATTTAAAGGACAATAATAATGGAATTTACCCCTGTTTTTTGGCATTGGTGGGTTTTTGCTGCCGCCCTTATTACGCTAGAACTTTTATTAGGCACCTTTGATTTATTATGGACAGGCGTTGCAGCATTTGTAGTAGGAATAATTGTATGGCTATTTCCTACCCTTTCATGGGAAATACAATTTATTATATTTGCGATATTAGCTTTTCTAAGCATAAAAATGTGGCGTTCTTATTTTAATAGAAACCCTATAAAAACGGATGAACCACTATTGAATCGGCGAGGAGAGCAATATGTTGGGCGCGTGATCACTTTAAAAACTCCTATTATTGATGGTGGTGGTAAAGTGAGAATTGATGATTCGACATGGAAAGTTGAGGGTGAAGATTGTGATGTCGGTACTAAAATCAAAATTATTGGCGTTAATAATGTTGTTTTTCAAGTTGAGAAAGTAAGTTAATAATTAGTGGCTGACTTTTTTAATACTGGACTGACAGAGCAGCAATTTTTAGATCAATATTGGCAGAAAAAACCATTATTAATCAGGCAAGCCTTTGCTGATTTTAAAAGTCCTATTACGCCGGATGAATTAGCCGGTTTGGCTTGCGAACCCGAAATAGAATCACGTTTAATTGAAGAGAAGGGTGAAACGGGTGAATGGCAAGTAACAACGGGGCCATTATCCGAGCTTGATTTTGAACGACTTCCATCTACACATTGGACAATGTTAGTTCAAGACGTAGATAAACACCTGCCTGAACTGCAATATCTGATCGATCCTTTTAGGTTCATTCCTGATTGGCGGCGTGATGATCTGATGATTAGCTATGCTCCTGAACACGGTACAGTTGGGCCGCATACCGATGGTTATGATGTGTTTTTATTGCAAGCAATGGGCGCACGGCGCTGGCAGATTGGTGAACAGCCGATCATCGACGCCAAGTTGATTGATGGTTTAGATTTGAAAATATTAGCTGAGTTCACCCCCGATCAAGCATGGGATTTAGAGCCGGGTGATATGTTATATCTACCTCCTCATTTTGCACACCATGGTGTAGCATTAAATGACTGCATGACCTTTTCATTTGGTTTTCGAGCACCCAGTAAAATTGATATGCTAGATGCGATCACCAATAGTTTAATCGAAAATGAACTCGGCTCAAGCCGTTATCAGGACACTGATTTGCAAACTAGCCAAAATAGTAGTGAGATTGATGCTGAGGCTGTTAAACGATTAAAACAATTATTGCATGATGTAATTGACGAAGCAGAACCTGTTCTAGCTAGTGCTCTAGGTAAATTTGTCACTGAAACAAAATCTACTTTAACAACTCTGGCATCAGAAACTATCAGTGATTTACCAACGCCTGATGAGTTATCCACTGCATTTGAGAATGGCGATACTCTGCAACGTAGCCAATATCATCGTTTTGCATGGGCTAAGAATGAAACCAAAGTACAACTTTTCATGGCAGGTGAAGTTTATAAAACTGAGTTAAGTAATATTAACAATATAATCATGCTGGCTGAACAAACTACACTCACTCAAGATGATTGGCTGCTATTTAAAAATGATGTTGAATCAGCAACTATACTTTGCCAAGTAATTGCTGAGGGTGGTTGGTTTTGGTCTTGACCTTCAAATATTGCC
>CAYSGK010000010.1:11209-18755 GCA_964430395.1 uncultured Methylophaga sp. | reverse complement strand
ACAAACATGCCTTCATACTCAATAGCATCAAACTATATACCCGTTACCATTCAATCAGCAGATTGAATGGTAACGGGTATATGTCGTGAGGTTAGATTAGTCTTACTTACGCCGAGTGCGAATAAAAACTGTTTTGTGGCATTTAGGACAGGGCGGAATACGGCCAGTTTTTTTGAAGTGCATTAAATTATCACATTTTTTACATGCTAGTGTTCCAATGCTGGTTATTTCACCAGTATGATATTCAGTAGCTTGTTTTGCTTGCTCCGCAAGTTGCGCTAATTCGGTGCTGGTTTTGTCAGCTACTTTCGAAAAAATATCCAACAATCTATCTTCCACCAGTTCAAGATCGAAATGAAGCCAAGTTGATAATTCTTGGCCAGATTGACTAAGATACTGTGCCGCATCATTTAAATCGCGTTTTAAATATTTAGCTAACTTCTCAGCTTCTTCAGACGTAACTTCTTTTAATTCAATGGCTTGGTTCTTAGCCTTGTCAATATTCTTTTGTAATGCGGGCAATGCTTCGTGCTCAGCTTTATCAAGAAGTTGGTTGACGCGTTCCATCATTTTGTCGTATGCAGCACTGAGTTTTTTTTCTAATTCTTGCTCATTCATGGCTGTCTCCTTAGATACCATTGCTTATTTAAGCTTGTTTAGTGCAGTATATACCCAAATTATATTGTTGGAGAAATCAAATTGTCATCTCGCAGTTTATTTTTATTAGGATTTTTATTTTGTGCCTCAATGTTAGCGATTGCTGGTTATTTTCAATTTATTGAACATTTAGAGCCATGCCCTTTATGTATTTTGCAACGTGTCTTCGTTTTTATTGTGGGTGTTATATTGCTGTTGGCGGTATTACATAATCCACATGACTGGGGTGCTAAAGTGTATGGATTATTGGCTGGGTTGGCTGCATTGGTCGGCGCTGCACTATCTGCTTGGCATTTAAGATTACAAAATTTACCAGAAGATCAGGTACCAAGTTGTGGCCCGGGTTTAAATTTTATGCTTGATAATTATTCATTCAATGAAACATTTGAAATGGTTTTGCGAGGTTCAGGGGAATGTGCGGAGGTGCTATGGACATTTATGGGACTAAGTATTCCTGCATGGACATTGATTGCATTTATTGCTTTAGCATTGATGTCATTAGCACAATTGTTTCGTCGTTCGAATGATGATGGTTTAGGGTATATCCATTATCGTTAATGGGTGGGTTTCGGTACAGGTGATTTCATATTGCTAATAAAAGATTTTTGCAACGATAATGTAATGACTTTACCATCTTTTTGAAGCACAACAACTCGTCGATAGCTAATACTTTGGATAATAGATCCATCATTTATTTCATCCCCAACTTTGTATTGCACGCCATTGATAATAGCAATTTTATAATTATTTGCTACAACTGTTGAATTAAGTATCAATTTTGTATTTGTATCGACAGCTACATGCTGCGCTGTTTCTACTGTTGATCGGGAATTAACAACAGGCGCATAATTGGCCGGCCTTGTTGGATCTGCAAGTTGTTGTGCTACACAACTAAGTGAAAATAATACTAAGCAAAGACTAAAGGTATGTTTCCACATATTATAAACCAATCCAATATTCATTCGTACTGATGGTATGCACACGCAAGGTTATTTCTGCTTGTGGATAATCGGTGACAGTATAATACATTTTATCCCAAAATAAGCCCCAACCTGATTGCTCTAGTGCTAACAGATACTGATATAGCTGTTGATAGGTTCCGGTGAGTTTAATAATTGTAGCATGTTCATAAAGTATTGATTGTGGTTCGGATGTTTTTTCATCACTATCTGTATTTTCATTAAGTATAACTTTCTTCACAGGCTCATTATTGAGTGAAACTAATTTTAAACCATTTGTTTTTAATAATAGACTACGGAGTAATTCAGTTATTTTAGTGGGTGGAACAAGTTTATCGAATACAGAACTTAGTTGTGCTTCTGTATCATCAAGCAGAAGCTGAGCTTTGTTAATCTCTTGTTTTAGCTCGGCTGAGCTACGTTTATTTTCAGCTATTTTCTCAGAATTTTCTAAAAATGCGGTCGAAAGGATCTGCTGTTTCTCTGTGAAATCTTGTTGTTTTGTTTGCAATTGTTGATATTGAAGATTTAGTTTTTCGAAAACCATACTATCAAAAATAGCATAGATTATTGCGATAATGATGATTAATACCATTACTCGCTCACGTACACTTAGTGCATTAAGATAGCTAGAAATCAATTTTAACCTATGATTCATTGTGACGAACCTGTACTATTTTGGTCTGTTCTAAGTTTGAAGGTATAAAGATTAGAATTAGCTTCTGGGCTTTCTAAACTAAAGACTGAAAAATGTTTACCTTGGAATGGACCTGATTCAGCCAGGCCATCGATATAAAGTGGGATTAGACTCGATTGCAGGGCGCTACCGTGTAATGCAATATATTGCCCACCATTAATGAAAGAAAAATCAGTTAACCACACGCCAACAATTTTTTGCTTGCTGAGATGAATTAGATTATCAGTGAAGCCATGCTGATTGCCGAAACTCTGATGGGTCAGGTAATCGAGCAATATTTGTTTGTTTGTTTGTTGCTGCTGTAATTGGAGTAAATTTGCTTTTAGTAGTGCTTGATCATTTACAACTGTTGGTTGTTGATCACGTAATTCTGAATGTTGTTGTGATGCAATATGTGCTTCAAGCGTTGAATTCTGTTTAGCAGAATATAAACTTAATAAAGTAAAAATAATAACAGCTAGTAATCCAAGTAAAAAAATCTGCCTGGCAGGTAATATAATCCGCTTTGGTTTAAATTGAGCTTGATAAAAGTTAACTTGTTGCATGTGATTAGTATTCCATCCTTAGTGCACCACCAATAGCCATCATACAGTTACTAGTAACGGTAGCATTCATTGATTTAGACGATGCAATAAAATCTGAAGGCTCAATTATTAAACAATTAACCCCCAAGCGGTCTTCAATTAATTGTGCGATATGAGGCAATGACTGACCGTTGGATAATATATATAAATGTGAGATGGCGGCCTGTCGAGAGTGACTTTCATAATAATCGAAAGTGCGTTGCAACTCTAATGTTAAGGAGTCTAAAACGGATTGGCTATCAGGATCATCTTCAGACACAAAGGCAAGCGATTGAATGCCGATGCTCGAAGAACGGTTAATATAGAGATCATGATTTAGAAAAATACTAATTTTGGCTCGATCATCCCACAAATTGAGTAATCCAACGCTTGAATCCTCTTTAGATGTAGCATGGCTAACAATATTTCGTGCGGCCAATGCGGCGATATCAATAGTAACTAAGTTACAATTTGCAGTGTGAAGCAGGTCAACATAATTTTGGAGTAAAGATTGACGGCAGGCAATAACGAGTAACGAGTGCTTTCCTTGAGAAACGGGGTTTTGATCAGGTAATTCAATTTTATCAATGACGGCATCATCAATATGAAAGTCGATTAAATCTTTTATTTGCCAGCGTAAGGCAGAGCTTAATTCATGTTTAGGAACATCGGGCGCATCAATTTGATGGATTTGATAATCATTAGAATAAAGAACTAAATTACAGGCAATATCATAAAGTTTATATTCTTTTGATAATCGAGAAAGTAATGTAGATTGTTCGGTAATACCAGAACAGCCATAAAAATAAGCATGCTCGAGAATGGGTTTTCTTTTTGAATGATCAACAATAGCAAGGGCAAGACCATTTTCAAAAATAGAAATTCCAGCTACTATTTTATTAGTTGATTTTGCTTGTAATGAAAGCATTGCCATGACCTACTATTCCCTATATAAGAATGTTTCCCTATGTAACGGCTCAATGACTCAAATCATTAATTAACGAGCACGATAAGTGATGCGTCCTTTACTTAGGTCATAAGGTGTGAGTTGTACGGTCACGGTATCTCCAGTCAAAATACGAATGTAATTTTTTCGCATTTTTCCGGAAATATGTGCGGTTACAACATGACCATTTTCTAATTCGACACGAAATGTAGTGTTAGGCATGGTATCTATAACGGTGCCTTCAAATTCAATATGTTCTTCTTTTGCCATAAACGTTTGTTACTTTCCTGATGTGGTTAAACGACTATTTTGCCGTAAAACTGCTGATTTTACAAAGTTTTTCATATTTTTAGCAGCTGCCACTGTTGATCAATATAGCCTTCTAGGGCTGAAAAACTGTTTTTATAATTCATTTTATTGCAATTTTCGATCCAATAACCAAGATAAAGCGATGCTAAATTTTGTTCCTTAGCTTTAGCTATTTGTTGAAGAATAGCGTAAGTTCCCAAGCTTTGTTTCGTTAAATCCGGATCAAAAAAAGTATAAAATGCAGACAAGCCATCATCTACAGAGTCAGTCACAGCAACGGCTACCAGCTTTGACTGGTCTCTAAATTCGATAAAGCTTGTATCACTCCATTCACCAATAAGAAAATTGCGGTAACTTTGCTCAGTCGGGTTATCCATACCGCCATCAATATGACGTGCCGCTAAATAGCGGCAATAAAGTTCATAATGTTCAGGATTAAATTCTGCTGGGTGTACTGATTCGGCAAGATGTTGATTACGTTGCAAACATCGACGCTGACTGCGATTCATTTTGAACTGTTGGATATTAATGCGAACAGGAACACAGGCTTGGCAATCTGGACAGTGGGGGCGATAAGTATGATTGCCACTGCGCCGAAAGCCATGCTGAATTAACTGAGAATAAAGTGCGTTTGTTATCACCACATTAGGATCAGGATAGATATTTTGAGCTTTTTGCCCAGTTAGATATGAACAATCGTGGGGACTATCTTGATAAAATTTAAGTGCATTAGTCATGATGAGCTTGTATCTAATAGCCAGTTGGAATTGAATTGTGTTTGAGGGCAATGCTTATCTAAATAAGAAATAAACTGTTTACGCTCAATTTCAATTGCGCCCATGCTGGCTAGATGTTGAGAATAAATTTGGCAATCAATTAGTGGGAAGCCCCAATGCTTAAGTTGTTGACAGAGTGTCACCAGCGCTATTTTTGAACTGTCTCGTACGGTGCTAAACATGGATTCACCGAAAAAAATACGACCGATAGCAATGCCGTATAAGCCGCCCACTAGATCGTCGTTTTGCCAGCATTCGATGCTATGCGCAATGCCTTGTTGGTGTAAGCCTGTGTAGGCTTCAATCATTTCAGGATGGATCCATGTGCCGCTTTCAGTTTCGCCATTAGTATTTTTTCGGGGGGCGGAACATGCTGCCATTACTTCACTGAAAGCACGATCCATTGTAATCGAAAGTTCAGTATTTTTAAGTGTTTTTTTTAAACTCTTAGATATTTTTATTTGATCAGTAAAAAGTACCATTCGGGGATCAGGAGACCACCAGAGGATAGGATCATGTTCATTAAACCAAGGAAAAATACCATTACGATAGGCATTAAGTAGGCGCTGAGGTGATAAATCTCCTCCTACGGCTAACAAGCCATCATCAAGAGCCTGATCTAGAGTTGGAAAGGGACTGTTTGCAGAAGCGGCTAGCCAAGTGAGTGCCATCGTAAATAGCTTCTTAGAGTTGGCTGTTCAATTCTTTCGCCCAGTTTATAGCATCTAAATAAGCTTGCGATAAGGTTTCGATAGGCACAGGAGAATGATCAACGGCTATCCAATTACCTTTTTCATAATTCAAAACATCATTCAGCGCTTTTCCAGCGATGCCAGAATGATTTAATAAAGCAGTGGATAATTCAGAAGAAAGAGGCAGCTTATCTAAAATCTCTGCTAATGGTTTATCTATTAAAGCATCAAGGGCAGAAAATAAGCCAGCTGAAAAAAAGAGTTCAGCAGTACCTTTGTAATGTTTGCTTAATAGTTCACACATTCTTGCTCTGGTCATGGCGACTACACGCAGTTCTACAGGTTTATCATCAACACCAGATAGACACAATAAGCTGGCCCATGCTTTAATTTTTTTATCGCCTAACATCACAATAGCCTGTTTGATACTGCTGACTTCTCGAGGTAATCCAAAAAAAGCAGAGTTAATCAGACGAAGTAATTTATAGCTTAATGTCACATCCTGATTGATCGTATTAGCAAGATCTTCTGGTTCAGTTTGTGGATCTTGTAGTTTTACTAATAATTCCATCAGAATTTGCTGAGAAGGTAATATTTTAGCTGTTTCTTTTACTGATGGAAGTGTATAAAACTGGCCTTGCAATAAGTCCAAAATATGGCTTGTACATAAGGTATAGGAGTTGAAATCATTAACATTGACGGCACATAAGTTTAGGTGGTTTTTACGCCAAGTAGGTAATTGTTTTTCTAAACTATTGAGATCGTATTTTTGAATATCGATTAATAACGTGTCTGCCGCAGGTATTTCTTGTTGAGGTAGGGCATGATTAGCGAAACCAAAGCGGGTGTTATCTGAATCAGTTAAAGCATGACCGTTAAGATCTAATGTAAGATTAAGTGATGATTTTGGTGATTTATACAATGCCTCACGCCATGATTCAGGCATTGAAAGTAACGCCTTTTGTTGATCACTAATTGCAGGCAAAATATCAGTTAAGTGATTAATAAAAACGGGTATTTCAGAGTCATCATCAAGCTTTTCACCATATTTGTTTAGAAAAGTTAGATGGTAACTATCGACATCTAAGCGATCGGCTAAAAAGATCGGCTGGCGATGGATGATGCCAGAGAATGCTTTTAACGATTCAAATGGTGTTATTAGCTCTGCCATGGTGCCCTTTTTATTTAGATTGATTCGCGACTAGAAAATGCATGAGATAGTGTACCACTATCTATATATTCTAATTCACTCCCCATGGGAATACCGTGAGCAAGTCGAGTAACTGGAATTTTACGAGTATGAGCTAATTGGCTTATATAATGTGCAGTAGCTTCACCTTCTACGGTGGGGTTGGTAGCAAGAATAACTTCTTTAATCGTCTCTTGGTCAAATAATTCAATTAGTTGAGGCAGCCCTAATGCTTCGGGGCCAATGCCATCTAAGGGTGATAAATGCCCTGATAACACAAAAAACTGCCCTTTATAGTGTGTTGCTTGCTCGATGGCTAATACATCACTTGGCATTTCGACAATACAAAGCTGATCTTGTCGGCGGCTATTATCATTGCATCGATTACAAATTTCAGTTTCGCTTAATATTCGGCAACGCTGACAGTGCTGAACATTTTCTAAAGCATGGCTAAGGGTTTTAGCCAGACGAACACCGCCATCTCGGTTGTGTTCAAGCAAATGAAATGTCATCCGTTGAGCAGATTTTGGTCCCACACCGGGTAAACAGCGTAACGCTTCGATTAGTTGCTCAATGCTTGGTCCAAGGCTCGCCATGATTATTAAAAAACCCTAGAACGGAAGCTTCATGCCAGCAGGCATTAAGCCAGACATGCGTTCTGTGCTAGTTTTTTCAACTTGACGAACAGCATCATTGACTGCAGCAGCGACTAAATCTTCAAGCATTTCTTTATCATCTTCAAATAAGGCATCTTCGAT
>CAYSGK010000010.1:0-11109 GCA_964430395.1 uncultured Methylophaga sp. | reverse complement strand
TTAAATGCACTTTTAAGTGCGGCCACTGCAGGGTCATTATGAATAGCATCTTTCGCATTTTGTTGGCTGAGTTTGCTTTGTTCAGCGCGTTCTGTAGCTAATGTAGGCGATGATTGCTGTGTTTCATCTTGCTGAACGCGTAATTTCACATCATATTGTAATTCAGAGCTTAATGCCGCTTGTAGACGGCTTATCGCTTTATCATTAGCAAGGTGTGCAAATTCCGGTGCGATAGCAAGCGAAATAGTTTTTTCTTCAAGTGCAACAAATGATGCATTATCTGCAAGTTGTCTTGAAAAGGCGGTCAGTTTTAAGCGCTCAGTTACATCGAGCCAGTTAGTGCTATTGAGCTGTATAGTATTGTTATTTACAACTGTTGGTTCGGGAGTAATTTCTACAGCTTCAATTGTAGGAGTATGTTCTGCAACCTTTTGTTCTGGTTTGGGTTCTGACACCGACTCAGAATATGATTGTTGCGGTTCTATTTTAGGTTTAACAGTGGGTTGTGGCTTTGCATTAGGAGTAGTGACTGTATTGCTAGTATCAATCGACATAGGCTGAAAGCTCAACATTCTTAGCAGTGTCATATCAAAGCCACTTTTTGGATCGGCGGCATAAGGCAAATCACGTTTTCCGTGAAGAGCAATTTGATAGAGCAATTGAATCGTTTCAGCAGGGATTTGTTGGCTTAATATAGTAAGTTGTTCATTGCTAGCCGTTTCGATAGCACTGTCACTTTCTTCCAGATCAGGCACAAGTTGTAATGTGGCTATGCGTTGCAAGCTAACAAGTAATTCATCTAGTGTTTTCTTGAAGTCACGACCTTGAGCTGACAACTCTTCAGATTGCTGCAATGCGGCTTGACCATCTTGATTAAATAAAGCTGCAATTAAATTGTGTAATTGTTGCTGATTAATGCTACCTAACATTTCATGAACATGTTCAGTGGTCACTGAACCGGCACCAAAAGAGATAGCTTGATCTAATAAACTTAGCGCATCACGCATACTACCATCTGCAGCGCGAGCAATTTCAGATAATGCAGGCAATTCAAACTTAATATTTTCGCGTTCTAAAATCGTTGATAAATGTCCTGATATTTGGGGAAGTTCAAGACGACGAAGATTAAACTGTAAACAACGCGAGAGAATGGTTACAGGCAATTTTTGGGGATCGGTTGTGGCAAATAAAAACTTAACGTGTGGAGGCGGTTCTTCTAATGTTTTTAATAGCGCATTAAAGCTGCTGGTAGAAAGCATATGCACTTCATCAATCAAGTAGACTTTATAGCGACCACGACTCGGTGCATATTGCACATTATCAAGTAACTCACGGGTATCATCGACTTTGGTTCGTGATGCCGCATCGACTTCGATTAGATCAACAAAACGGCCGCTATCTACTTCTTGGCAGCTTTGGCATTCACCACAAGGTGTCGAACTAACACCTTGTTCACAGTTCAGTGATTTAGCAAGAATGCGAGCTAGCGTTGTTTTACCAACACCTCGGGTGCCAGCAAATAAAAAAGCATGATGTAAACGGTCTTGATCAAGACCATTGATAAGCGCACGCAGGACATGTTGCTGTCCGATAACTTCAGAGAATGTTTTAGGTCGCCATTTTCGGGCAAGAACCAAATAACTCATGCGATAGCTCGTTTATATTTAAGAAACTTTATAGCTTTCTTCAGAATTGGGTGATGTCCCACACTAGCCCAATCTCGGCGCACGAGTCCGAAGGCTCCGCTGCTTCCTTCCGGATCTGACGGGCTGACCAACATTTCGTCGCGAGGAGACCAGTGCAGGCCACCATTGAATGTGTAATTTTAGTTGTTTTTGAGTTTTTTTACTAGCAATTACTTTGCTTAATTTTGTTGTAATTCAACTTCGTGAGTGAGTGGTGTGTTTAAAGCAATGTTCTGCTGTTGTGCATGAACATAAGCGGCGTGATTAATGGCAAATTGCGCATCATACAAACCATAAATATTTTTGACCCAATAGATAAGACGCCACGTGACCGCATGATCGGCTGTTTCAACAATGACAACTTTGGCTTGTTTCTCGGCATTGAGCGATTTTTCGTTTGAACAAGCTAATTGCCACGTTTCGGTCAGAAAATCTTCAACTTGTTTTGTTGGTAAACCATAGCCAATATTAAAGTCAGTGTAACGCATTAAGCCTGAGGCAGAGCTCTTACTCAATACTTCAACTTTACTATTTCTGACCTTTGAGTTGGGTAAAACAATAATATGGCGGGAGCGCAAATCGCGAAACCGTGTTTGAGTTAAGGTGGTTTCAATTGTCACAGCAAGCAAATCATATTCATCAATTTGTATCACGCTACCAGGTTCGACATCGCCATTATAAAGTAGCATCAAACCATTAATATTATCAGGCGCCCAATAGTCTTTGGTAGAGAACAGAATAATCAAAAGACCACCTAAAACACTGGTCGTTTTAAACCAATCGGTGACTTCCCAGACATTGACGATAACAATAAAAACGGTAATAAATGTAGCGAGGACAAGAATGAGGTGCAACATCTCCGATTGATAGGTTTCGACACGATATTCAGTATCATCAATTTCTTTAACACGACCATATTTTCGGATAATGATAATTTGTAGAAAACTGACTAATAAATAGGCAACCAGCAAGGTGAGCCCTGTTCTTGATAGCTGTGCAGTCCAACCGCCAACAACAAACTCTAAGAAATAGATTCCAAAAAGAATGAGATTAATAAACCGTAATGTCCACACTTTGGTATTTACAGAAGAAGAATCCTTATTGGGTCTAAAAGCAGTGACTATCTTCCGTGTGAAGATGAAAAGCAAAATATTGACGGTAAGGGCAATGATGTCAATCGACGATAAGTTACCAAAAATAGCTAGTTCAGACATAAATAATAAAAGGCTTTATTTAAAAATAGCCATGTTGCCTTAATGTGGAATATCTAGCAAATATTTTGAATTTAAATCGAGACCATTGCACGAGTTGACCTACATTAAAAATAGTTTCAAAATACTTTTTTCACCAGTAAACTGTACTTTTAATGAAATACAACCTTGTATTTCAAATTGTTAGGAGTGACACTCCAATCTGATCCAAACAGATTAACCAACTAATTTTTCCTCGTCCTGACAACAAATATTTATCGTGGCAAAGGTTTCATGTTATTTAACACGAAAGTGAACTTCAGCAGTTTTAATGACTTGTTTATTTAGCCAAATCTTGGCGTAAAGTGTGTGCATACCTTTTTCTAATTGCCAGCGATAGTTACCCTTACCCGTTTCGGCGAGTAGATTTTTATCTAAGATCCAATGCACTTTTTGATAATTCTTGAATTTGTTTAACTGAAATAAAAAATATTCCTTATCATCTGGAATTCTAGGATCCATCGCCATTTGTAAATTGGGGCTAGGGTATTGAATTCGGATTATCTGATCATGCACTTTTTGGTTTTGATAAGTCGCTTGTATAGCATGTTTAGGTCTATTTGTAGCGATAAACCATTCATTAATTTGGGTACATTTTGTATCAGTATTTTCTGTGTCAGTAAGAAGCCCTGTTTCTTTACATATTTCGTTTCTAACCAGCTTGGGGCTGAGGTATAAAGGTTTAGTCTTTTGATTTTTATTGAGCTCAGAAAATACAGATCTTAGAACAAAGGCAGGTCCTGTGGAACCGGTGACCTCTTTCATGCTTTCGCGGCTCATATTGCCCATCCAGACTCCGACCGTGTAACGATAGTTAAATCCAATAGCCCAAGCATCACGATAATCACTTGATGTACCTGTTTTTACTGCAGTTTGGATTGGAAAGTTTAACAAACCGCTGCTACCAAACTCACGTGTTCTTGCTTTGGGGTCGGATAAGATATTTGCGATGAGCGAAGTGGCTTCTTCGCTAAAAATTTGCTGTTGAAATCTATGAGCACTATCTGATTTCTCTCTGCTATAAACTAAAAGCTTAAATTTCCCCAATCTTGCTAAAGTCGTGTACGCTTGTACGAGCTCATAAAGAGAGACTTCACCATTACCCAGAGCTAATCCGTCACCATACATATCGGGATGATTGGTTAAACTTTTGATGCCTAAAGCATGTAACGTTGTTAGAAATTTTTCAGTACCTATTTTTTGTAAGGTTTTTACGGCTGGGATATTAAGTGAGTTACCTAATGCTTCCCGTAAAGAGATTAGACCATAATTAAGTCGACTATAGTTGTGATAGGTATGCATGCCGGTACCGACAGATTCACTTAAGGGGCTATCATCAATTAACGTTGCTGCAGTGAAACCATTTTCCAGTGCTAGAGTGTAGAGTAGGGGTTTTAAGGTGGAACCAGGTTGTCTTGGTGTTGTAACTGCGTCAATGGCACTGCCAGGATAATCGGGATCGCTGTCTCCCGCTACGACCCAGCTGAGGATCTCATTTGTTGTGTGATCTACAATGAGTACAGCAGCATTTTTTACATTTCTGGATTTTAATGCTTGCAGGCGTTGTTCCAGTATTTTCTGAGTTAAACTTTGTAAGTTTAGGTCAAGTGTTGTTATAATTTTTCTATTGGCATTTTTAGTATGTTCGTAGATAAATTTTGCATAGTGACTGGCTTTGATAGATTGGCTTTGATGCTGGGGTATATGGTTATCAACCCAAACTAGAGGCGCATTCATGGCTTTGGCTAATCTTTGAATAGCTGGTTTTGCTGTATTAGGGTGTTTGATTGGATCAAATCTTGACGGAGCTCTGACTAATACAGCTAATGTCATCATCTCCTGTTGATTCAGTGTGTCTAAATCACGACCAAAATAAAATCGTGCCGCTTGAACCACTCCACGGCGTTGAGCAGAATAGGGTACTTGGTTGAGATAAAATTCCAAGATTTCATTTTTGCTAAATTGCTTTTCAAGTTGTTTTGCCTCCCAACCTTCTAGCCAACGTGTCCAGATAGTTCTTGGCCTCGGGTGGAACATTTTAATTGTTTGTTCGCTGAGGGTACTAGCGCCACGCACATTAGCCATGGCTACAATATTCTGCCAGACTGCATGAAATCGGGCTATCCAATCGACCCCCTGATGCTTATAAAAACGTTTATCTTCAGATGTTATAAAGGCTTGTTGTAAAAATTCTGGAATCTCATGTAGCGGAACAATATTATGTATATTCCAATGGTTTTTATAAGTGATTGTGATTGGTTTCAGGTGTCGATCTAGTAATTGTGATTTTTTTACCAACGAGCCTGTTATATTCAATGACTTTGGTACAGGTAGCATTCCCTGACGTGTTGTAACCGCCAAAATCACAAGACATAGAGTCAAAATTATGCCAAACCACTTCATGACCTAGTCACTTACTTTTAATATCGCGGGTAAAGTATGTCCATAGATATCAGAATCATACATTTCCTCTCCTGTTGCAGGCAGTACAGCGAAGGTTCCCGTTGCAATTGCCTGCGCAGTGTAACTTAGATGATAATGGCCTGGGCTGAGATAATCGGAATAGAAGCGTACAGAATCATGGCGTAGCTCTTGATGATAAAAACTCCACCTTGAGTGGTTATAGTCTTCCCAGTCGTCATGTTCAAACCAGAATGAGTTGCCACTAGCTTGGTAACTGCCTGCTTCAGCATCCATTATTGATGCAGTTGCTAAATCACGATTCACCGGTTCAAGACCACCAGGAACAGGATCATCAATCACCACATAGTTGCGAACAGCAGGTAGCGAAACAAACAGGTCGACCCGAACCAGTTCACCTCGCTTGATTTGCATAGGCGTTATTAATAGTTGCCATTTATTATTTCGTTTAATACTATATTCGCGGCGAATTTCTATACCAGAGTTGATGCGCTTAGCTTCGCTATCGAGCTTCGCATATTTCAGACGAGTCGTATAATAAAGTCGACCGTTTCCTTCTTTTTCTATAGTAACAGTGGCTTTACGACCGGGATCTTGCTTATTGATTGCATGAGTAAATAATAGTTCTGGATCACGCTTATCATTAAAGGTTGATGTTCCCAATAGAGTATCATCAAGTTTTGCTTTAACAAGCATGGAAGGTAATTTTGCTTCATAAACACGGCTATATGCATTCAAAGCATTTATGCAAAACATATTTTCTTGTGTGTTTTGCCAGTATGTTTTGCTACCACGGCCTTGCGTAATAGCTCGAACAATTTTAAAGGGCGCATCAGCTACTAATTTTTTGCCTTGAGGCGTTTTGGCTGTTTCAGTTAGTGCGCTTAAAATTGCACATTGAGTACGCATGGGGCTTGCTAATATACGCTGATAATCGGCAGTTAATTTTTCATTAAACTGAAATTTACCCGCACTTTGAACGCTATGGGAGAGAATTTCATTAGTAAGCTCGCTAACAATTGCTTCAGCACCTTTGATTTTATTTGCAGCCAATAGGTAATGGGCTTTACCGAATAGACTCATTTGTGGGACATGTTTACGGAAGCGTTGCAGATCCGTTAGTGTGAGCTTGTCTTGTTTTGCTAATGCAGCTAATGCAACGGCTCGCACCGTCGAGGCCATGCCTTTATCGTAGAATGAAGGCATAACATCGCGCTTGAGCATATCATAAAGATAGCTGTTTAGTTTAGCTTCAATCTGCTCTGGGATTTTATGACCAGTATCTTGCAGCCAACCGAAGGCAAGTGCAGTATAGGCAGTTAAATAAGGGCTGACATATTCATCTTTTGGGATCCAGAAAGCCATGCCTCCATTGGCTGCCTGAAAATCAGCGGCATCATTAATCATTTTATTGGCCAGAGCTTCACTATTATCCCATTTCAAATCATCTGGCAGGTAAGCGTGCAGATTTTGGAACTGATCAGCCATAACGCCTTTAGTTAGACGTTGTTCCCAACACCAGTATGGATAGTCACGAATATATTTGAACGCACCATCAATATTGCCGATCACGCTAGGTGAAATGGTAATATTTAGCTCACCCACATCATTGTGAATTTTATTAGGAAATAAAATTGAGCTTGTTACTTGTGGCTTGGTAAATGTTCCGTAAACAGCCGCAGTATCCATTACTCTACGTTTTAAAACAGGGATTGTATGCACCAGAGCATCGGTAATATTGCCTGATTTAGCCGTAGCGGTTACTAGAATTTTTCCAGCTTGTGTACTATGGATGGGTAGCCAAATTGCTTTACGCTTATAAGGTTCAACGGTGACTGTCTTGTCGATTAGGGCGTTATCACCAATATTGCCAGAAGCCTTGATATTGATACTGATTTCTCTGGCTTTCTCTGTGCGATTCATAATACTGAACCCTGCCTGAAATTGATCACCCTGCATAACTTGATTAGGCATAACGGGACGTAATTCAATTTCTTTATTAACCCTAAATTTACCTTTACCTAGGCCAAGACGATCATCCTGAGTGACAGCCATGGCAAATACACGCCAGCCAGTTAAATTATCGGGTGCTTTGAATGAAACAGATTTTGTTTCTGCTGGTTTTAAAATAAAAGAAGGGTTCCAATAACCAATATATTTTTCTATAGAACGGAAGCTAACATTTGATTTTCCACCGCCATCACCTCCCGTATTAGCACCTTTGGTTTCAAATTTTTGTCGACCTACTAAGCGAGTCAGTAAACTATAATTGGTAACATCAAGGTCATCGAGTGAATAGAAGCCTTTATAGGGATCAAAATAATCTTCGCCTTCAAGAATAAGGTCAAATACAGCTTCATCTAATACGACAATGGCCAGCTCAATATCTTCATCACGCTCACTATTTTTAGGTTTGGCAGAAAAAGTTAATTCAACATCATCGCCGGGTTTATAGCTTTCTTGCTTACTTTTGATATCGACATCAATCTGCTTATAGGGATCGCGTACTGGAACGCGGGTATAACCCATACTGAAGGTAGGTTTACCCAGGTCGACATTGCCTTCACCCAATGGTTGTGCCACTCGGGGTGAGAAAACAGTAACCGATAAATAAAACCCTGGCATATAATCAGGTTTAACTTTGAATTCAATGATCTCAGTGCTATCGTCAAAATCTTCTACCCAGCTTTTAATAATGCCATAGCGTTCAATGGTGACCAAAGCTTTACTACCTGGATATGGGTTTTTTACTAGATAACGAACAGTATCACCAATTTTAGGCGCGTTATTTTCAGCAATAATTGACAAATTATGATTATCGGGTTGTTGCCAGATCACCTGATCTTTGCCAACCACCCAAGCGTGGATCTGTGAAGTGTGCTCGCGACCTTTTGAATCTTTAATTGTTGCTGTAATCCGATAACTTCCTGGTTTATCAGGTGTAAACAGGCAAGCAACAGGATCAACCTTACTGATTCCTCCGCATTTGGCGGTAGCAACCCAATCGGTAATATATTGAGTCACATAAGCGTTACCCGCACTTTTCACGCGAGAGGCTTTTGTTTGTTGGTGTTCTATCTTCAGCTTGACCGGCGTACCCGCTATTGGCTGACCCTTTTGATCAACAACCATGTATTGCACTTCGGCTTCTTTATTTTGTTTATAAACCCATTGTGTATTTTTTAGGCCGACCAGTCGGTCACGGGCAAAGAACTTTGCACGAGCCATTTTAGCGACACTTTTACCTCGGTCATCCTGAACACTGCTTTCTACCCGTAGTGTGCCATAGATAATCTTTTCATCTTTTAGTGCTAAAGTTGTTTCAAGATCACCTTTGTTATTTAGCTTGCCTTGTGTCTGTAACAGCACTGAAGATGCTGGGGAATTAGAAGTTTTAGTATCAAAAGTAAATGTTTTGGCAATAGGGTGTTTTGAATAGAAATAATCTGCAGTCAGATCGACTGAAACCGAAGTTTGTGCATAAGTATAAGGACCGCCAGCATGGAGACGAGCAGCAGTTGAAACAATAAGTTTATCACCAGGTTTAAAAACATGGCCATTCAGTTCAGTTTTAAGCTTAAAAGGTGCCGGAGTAAAGTCACTAACAAGCACTTGTAAAGGCTGTGACTGAAAGATAATTTTATCTTTCACAGCAGATATTTTTGCAGTCAGTTCAAATTGATACCAGCCGGTGCTAGCCGCTTTTCCGGTTTTAAGTTCACCATCAAAAGCACCAAATTTATTAAGGTGTAACGATTTAATCTCACGTACAACTTTGTTTGTTGGATCTTTGATTGTTAAGTTCCAGGTAAGATCGGGAGCATTAATCAAGGTTTCATTGTTTTGGTCACGGACATAAAGTTTATATTGAATAGTATCGCCGGGCTTGTATACACCTTGTGCTGTCGTACCCCAAGCATTTGTATGGCCATACTGTTGACGAGTCTGGGGGTAGCTATTATCCCCCCACATTTGAAAATTGTAGTTGATGGGCAAGAGAGCCATATCTTGTCCTTTTTCAACATAAATCATAAATCGTTTATCATCGAAACCCGACTTTGAAAACAAGTATAGATCAGGGTCCAAATCACTGAGCCCTGGCAGCTCGGCTAAGCCCTGTTCGTTGCTAATTTTAGTTATGTATATAGCATTATCTTTTATCGCAGGGTTGCTCATACTGCCGGTATAAAGAGTGATTTTTGCATTGGCAACGGGTAGCCCAGTTGCCATATCCATTACCCAAATTAGTGATTTAAAATGTCCTAATTTAAGATGCACTTGAAAAGGGGTAACTTGGGCAAACAGTGGGTAAGGTTTACGGCTATATGGGTTGGGGTCCATAGTTGTGTGGCCAGTAATAACACCCGGTTTGTTATTGAGCAGGGTGCGGATGGGCATGGGGAGGCCAAAAGCAATATCGGTAATCTTTGGCAGTGGTGCTTTATAGTTAAGATGAGGGTGAAAACTGTTTACCCCCATTTGCGAATAGTTAATATCTAATGAATTTAAATTAGTGACATAAACAGGCATTTGACTGTCTACATTTTTTTCAAGGACGGCTAAAGAATTTAACTCCATATTAGCTAGGCGATGTTCTGTCATAAATGCTAGATTAATAGGTGTTTGTAATTTACGTCCAAACTCATCTGTTAACTCTGTACTCGTTAATTTATAGTGTTTATACGCTTTTAAATATTCAGGCAGATAAATATCATAACTTTGATCTTTATTGTGTGTTGAGTCGAGTCTTGAGTAGAATGTCCTGCCCGCCCACGGGTCATAATCTTTACGTCCTCCTGCCAGACTTGGGTTTATGGATAATTGTTTTTTTATTGACGAAAAAGGGACGGGGGCATTAAATGATAGGTAAACGTTGCTTTGTGGATCGCAAATGGGTTGATCAGTAGATTGGGCAATAAAGACTTGTTTTTGCTGGTTTTCTGAATAACACCGAACGCCTAAAAACTTGAATTCAGAGAAAGTCTGAAAGCTACTTATAACGCGTTCGCTCACACCGGCTAATGGATATTGTTTAGATTTAAGTCCAGGCTCTATTTTTAATTCAATAGCTGTGTCTGGTGGTAAATCATTTACAGGCGTTAGCAACCAGTTTGACTGCTGTTCTAGGGGAGGCTTTTTCTCATTTGGAACAGGTTCAGCTTTAAGCTTGAAACGTTGTTTATTTGCTTGAAAAAACAGATGGCTTTCAATAGATGCCTTGCCTGTGGGTATGTTGGTTTCAACAGCTAAGACGGGTTTTACAGGTGTAAGCCAAGATTGAAAACCAGCTGAGTTAATATCGGGTCGCTCAGTAGTAAAATAATGTTGAAAATCAGTATCCATCTCAGCACCATTTTCAGCAGAAATACCAGGTGATACTCTCACTTTATAACGTGTTGCTGGCTTGAGCCGGTCACCTGTATCAAGCTGGCAAACTAATGAACGAGTATCCATCCATCGCCAATGACATTGTACTGAAGGTGTAATATGGATGGGCAAGTTATTGGCATCAACTTGCATCTCACCCAACGGCACAACAGGCTGGTTAAATTCAATAACAATCTGCTGAGCTGCAGGAACATCCTCTCCTGTTGGTGTGATACGTTGAATTTTTAAGGGTGATAATCCTGCAGATGCCACTATCGAGAACAAGGCAGTAAAAAGTAGAAGGTTTATTTTTAAAATAATGCTCATGTTTCGTTCCTTGAGTAATTGCTTGGTTGTTATTAGTATAGACCAAAATTATGGCAAAA
>CAYSGK010000009.1:1352-23224 GCA_964430395.1 uncultured Methylophaga sp. | reverse complement strand
TGTTGTTGCTCAGCGGCTGTTTGAGCAATCGCATTATTTATAGGCACGAGAACCAGTAATAATGCTGTAATATTTTTCAAATCCATTTGTACTTCCCACAACCTGCTATAAATCTAGCTTATAGTATACCCATATTACTTCAATCTGCAACAAATACACGTTTGGGTGCTACGATCCCCTGCTCTGTCATTTCACCTAGGCCTATAAATTGCTTATTAGCATCAAATAAGCGTACCTTATCACTTTCATAAGGCTGACTGACTTTTATTGTTTGGCCGTGTCTTAACGCATCGACCATTTCATCTGTTGCATTAATGCTAGGCCAATTAGGGAGTGCATTTTCGGTTGCTAACAATTCTTCATCTAAACGCTGTGCCCCTTGTTCAGCTATTTTTTCCAGCTGTTCAATCGTTACTGCCTGTTCAAGGTCATATCCTGCGGCAGAAACTCGGCGTAGCATAATGACATGACCGCCACTCCCTAGTTTATGGCTGATATCTTCAACCAAAGTGCGAATATAAGTGCCTTTGCTACAGTTTACATCTAAGGTAAAGCTTTCGGCAGTAATTGACAGTAATTTAATATCATAAATAGTAATTCGACGCGATTTTCGTTCGACTTCAATACCTTGTCGAGCTAATTTATATAAAGGTTGTCCTTGAAATTTTAACGCAGAAAACATCGGTGGGACTTGATCTTGCTCGCCAATAAATTCGGGTAATAAATTTGTAATGTCTTGCTCTGAAAAATGTGGAATATCACTGGTGCTTATAATTTGACCGTCAGAATCACCAGAGTCTGTTATAGCACCTAGCTGGCAAGTAACATGGTAGCGTTTATCAGCATCTAGTAAATAAGATGAAATTTTGGTCGCTTCACCTAAACAAATTGGCAACACACCTGTTGCAAGTGGATCTAACGCGCCGGTATGGCCTGCTTTTTTAGCATCAAATAGACGCTTGACCTGTTGTAGAACATGGTTTGAACTGCGACCCGTTGGTTTATCTATAATCACAATACCGGTGATATTTCGGCCTTTTTTATTGCGTCGTCCCATTCTAATGTGGACTCTTACTCGTCTTTTGGTAGATCTTTGTTTGCCTTAGAAATTAGCTCATCCATATGAAAGCCATGCTCAAGCGATTTATCATAATGAAAACGTAATTCTGGACTATTACGCAACTCAACGCGGCTCGCTAAACGGCGGCGCAAGAATCCGGCAGCATGAGACAGGCCAGCAAGACATTCTTTAATATCTTGTTCTGAATTATCCGTTGTTAATCGAGTAACAAACACTTTGGCATATTTCATGTCTGCAGTAACATCAACATGTGATACTGTCACCATACCTACCCGTGGATCAGATACTTCATGTTGAATCATTTGGGCAAGCTCACGCATGATGAGCTCACCAATTCGGTTGCTTCTACTAAATTCTCTTGCCATAGTTTAGAGTGTTGGCTTCATCAGTACGCGTTCAAACACTTCAATTTGATCACCAGGTTTAACATCCGTATAGCCTTTCACACCGATACCACATTCAACACCTGATTTAACTTCATTTACATCATCTTTAAAGCGGCGCAATGATTCTAATTCACCTTCGAATATAACTACATTATCACGTAATACGCGAATTGGATTGGTACGCTTAATCGTACCTTCTGTCACCAAACAACCTGCAATATCGCCAAACTTCGGTGATTTAAAGACTTCATCAACACGGGCAAGACCAATAATTTCATCTTTATAAACATCATCTAACATGCCTGTCATAGCACTAGTAACGACATCAATTAAATCATAAATAATACTGAAATATTGAACATCTAAGCCTTTTTCAGCAATGATCCGACGTGCTGTATTATCAGCTCGTACATTAAAACCGATTAATATTGCATCTGAAGCACCTGCTAGTTGTGCATCTGTTTCATTAATACCACCTACACCCGAAGCCACAACTCTTACTTTGACTTGGTCTGTTGATAAATTCAATAAGCTTTGACTTACTGCTTCCGCACTACCATGCACATCTGCTTTAACAACCACATTCAGTGTTTTCACATCGCCTGATTCCATTTTATTAAACATTTCATCAAGCTTAGCCGCTTGTTGTTGTGCCATGACTAATTCACGCGCTTTTGTTTTACGGAATGTTGCTATCTCTCGTGCTTTACGTTCATCAGGCGCGGCTTGTAATTCATCGCCTGAAGCAGGTGTTCCTGAAAGACCCAATATTTCAACAGGTGTCGATGGGCCGGCTGATTTTAATGTTTCAGCATTCTCATCAAACAAGGCACGAATACGACCGTATTCTTGACCAACAACAACTATATCGCCTTTATTCAATGTACCGCTTTGAACTAATACTGTCACAACCGTACCCCGGCCTTTATCTAGTCGAGCTTCGATTACGGTACCTTTGGCAGCGCCTTTACTTGGCGCTTTAAGTTCTAACATTTCAGCTTGCAATGAAATTGTGTCTAATAAATCATCAACACCTTTACCGGTTAGGGCAGAAAGCGGAATGAATGGTACATCGCCACCCCAATCTTCAGGAATAACATCATGATTACCTAGCTCAGTTTTAACTCGATCAGGGTTTGCTTCTTCTTTATCCATTTTGTTAACAGCAATAATCAGCAACGCTTCGGCTTCTTTTGCATGCTTAACAGCTTCAATCGTCTGCGGCATAACACCGTCATCAGCGGCAACTACTAATACAACAATATCCGTTACTTTAGCACCGCGTTGGCGCATTTCAGTAAAGGCAGCATGCCCTGGTGTATCTAAAAATGTAATTTCACCACGGCTTGTTTCTACTTTATAAGCACCAATATGCTGCGTAATACCGCCTGCTTCACCCGATGTTACTTTTGTGCTGCGGATGTAATCAAGTAATGATGTTTTACCATGGTCAACGTGCCCCATTACTGTTACAACAGGAGCTCTAAGTATTGCTTCACCTAATTCTTCATCAGCAACATCCAAGATTTTCTCAATTGCATTATCTTGTACAGGTTTTGGATTATGCCCCATTTCTTCAACAACAATAACAGCTGTGTCTTGATCTAAGACTTGATTAATGGTCGCCATAGTACCCAGCCCCATTAAGGCTTTAATAACTTCCGCAGCCTTAACTGACATGCGAAGCGCAAGATCGGATACTGAAATTGTCTCTGGTATATCAACATCACGTACCACCGGTTCGGTTGGTAGCGTAAAGCCATGTTCTGACGATGTTTCAATTAAAGGTGCGGCTTGAACTGCTCCTCGGCCTTTTTTCTTTTTACGACGACCCTTACCTTGAGTTATGTGTAACTCTGCACGTTCAAATTTATCACCACGTTCATTACGTCCACCGCGGCGACCGCCTGATGGTTTATCATTTTCTTTAGGCTTCGCTGTTGCTACTTCTTTTTCTTTACGTGCTGCTTTTGCCTTTTTCGTTGCTGCTTCTGCTTCTGCCTTTTCTTTTGCACGCTGTTTTTCTAATATAACTTCTTCTTCTCTGGCTTTTTTGCGTGCTTTTAATGCTCGCTCTGCTTCTTGTCGTGCCAGATTAGCTTCGCGACGTTTAGCATCTGCTTCTTCTAATTTTTTATGTGCAATTTCAGAAGCTGTTAGTTTTTTACTTGTAGTCTTTTTGCTTGTTTTTTTCGCCTTTGCTTCCTCAGCTAAAGCTTTTTTCTCTTCTTCTGCCGCTAAGCGCGCCTCTTCTTCTGCTTCTTTTTCTGCTGCAACCGCATCATCAACAGCCGCTGCTTCACGTGCTGCCACTTTAGCATCTAAGGCTTCACGATCCCGTTGTTCTTGTTCTTGTTGTTGTTTCGCTTCTTCTTCTAAACGCAGTTTTTCAGCTTTAGCATCTACAATTGCTTTTTCTTCTGCTTCTTTCTGACGCTGCGCTTCTGCTTCAGCTTCAGCTTCTTCAGCCGCACTACGTTTTACATATGTACGTTTTTTTCGCACCTCAACACTGACTGTTTTAGCACCTTGGCGAGAACTAGCTCCTAGTTTTATTTCGCTAGTTGATTTGCGTTTAAGCGTAATTTTCTTCGGCTTTGAAATTGTGCTCCCTGACTCTTTACCATGTCGTGCTTGTAAAAAACTCAGTAAGGTTTGTTTTTGTTCTTCGGTAATACTATCTGTTGTTTTAGCTACAGTAACACCTGCCTCATTGAGCTGTTCAACTAATCGGGCTGGTGTTATGCCTATAGTCTTGGCTAGGTCTTTAACCTTCATATCACTCATTGCCTACTCTCCCGCACCGCTTTCTTGTGCAAACCATGACTCGCGCGCCTTCATAATAAATGTCGCAGCTTGTTCTTCATCAATGCCATCAATATCCGTTAACTCATCTACCGATTGTTCAGCTAAATCATCAACAGTGTTGATGTTGTGACTTGCTAGCGTTAATGCTAACTCTTTCGTCATGCCTTCCATTTCTAATAAATTCTGTTCTGGCTTAGCAGATTCTAGCTGTTCTTCATTCGCTATTGCCCGTGTTAATAGTACATCTCGTGCGCGCGAGCGAAGTTCTGTGACAATATCTTCATCAAATTCTTCAATCTCAAGCATTTCAGCCTCGGGCACATAGGCTACTTCTTCTAGGCTAGAGAAACCTTCTTGAGCCAAAATAAGTGCTACGTCTTCATCAACGTCTAAATCTTTCATAAAGACTTCAACATGAGCACCTAACTCTATTTCTGCTTTTTGATCAGCATCAGCAGAAGACATTACATTTAAATCCCAGCCAGTTAACTGACTAGCAAGGCGTACGTTTTGTCCGCCTCGGCCAATAGCCTGAGAAAGCTGATCTTCAGCAACAGCAATATCCATACTATGGGCTTCTTCGTCAACGACAATGGAGAGGGCTTCTGCTGGCGCCATCGCATTAATTGCAAATCGTGCAGGATCTTCATCCCACATAATAATGTCTACTCGCTCACCGCCTAATTCATTAGTAACAACCTGTACACGTGAACCTCGCATACCAACACATGCACCAATAGGATCAATGCGTGATTCTAGGGCTTCTACAGCTATTTTTGCTCGTAAACCAGGATCGCGCGCTGCACCTCTAATGGCAATCATATTGTCACTGATTTCAGGGACTTCTAACGTAAATAGTTCGGTAAGTAACTCGGGAGCGACTCGGCTCACTAATAATTGAGGGCCGCGTCCTTCTGTTCGAATTTCTTTCAAATAGGCGCGAACACGATCTCCTGTTCTAAAGTTCTCACGTGGGATCATCTCTTCGCGTGGAATAAAGGCTTCAGCATTACCACCCAAATCAAGCGTTACATTGCCGCGCTCAACCCGCTTCACTGTACCTAAAATCATTTTCCCTAATTTTTCTTGATACTGCTCAACCACTTGTGCGCGTTCTGCTTCACGTACTTTTTGCACAATAACTTGTTTTGCTGTTTGAGCAGCAATACGTCCGAAGGCTACTGATTCCATTGGCTCACGAATATAGCCGCCGACTTCAACATCCTTTTGTTTTTTTAGCGCATCTTCTAAAAGGATCTCAGTTTCTGGCGATTCAAAGGGTTCTTCTTCGCTCTCATCAACAACTAACCATTGGCGAAATGTTTCATACTCACCCGTTTCACGATCAATGACAACATGTGCATCAAGTTCGGCATCACTACCCTTGACAGTCGCCATGGCAAGTGCTGATTCAATCGCACTGAAAATAACTTCTTTAGGAACACCTTTCTCATTAGAAACAGCATCTGCAACTAGTAAAATTTCTTTATTATTCATTTCGCCCTCAATAGTTCTTTCATGCAATCTTGTTCAACCGCGTATAATACGCCCTTTTTACGCGACAAGCCTAGCTTTTGATAGTTTTGTAAGTGGTAATTCATAGACTTCACCATCTACTTCTATCAAAATACTGCCGTCACTCACTCCTTGTAAGCTACCTTTAAAATTACGTCGACCTTGAATCGGTAATTTCATTGTTATTTTTACCTCACTTCCAGCAAAGCGTATAAAGTCTCGCTCCTTAAACAAAGGCCGGTCAAATCCAGGTGATGAAATTTCTAAACTATAAGCAGAAGTGATCGGCTCTTCGACTTCTAAGATGCCGCTCACTTGGTGGCTTACACGTTCACAGTCTTCTATTGAAATACCTTGCTCTGAATCTATATATATTCGCAAAATAGTATTACTACCATTTTTTATATATTCAACACCCACCAATTCATAACCCAATGTTTCTATTGGTACTTCAATCAATTGTTCAATTTGATCACTAACAGCCATTACAAACCCATCTAAAAAAAAAGGGCCTACGGGCCCAATTTAAAATCTCCAGATAGACAAAAACCCCATTCCGGGGTTTAGTTTATCTAATCAAAGATACTTTGGTAGCGGGGGCTGGATTTGAACCAACGACCTTCGGGTTATGAGCCCGACGAGCTACCATACTGCTCCACCCCGCACCGGATTAAGCAGAGAATTATACGTCTTCAACACCTATCACGCAAGCCTAAATTGAACTATCTTTCAGTTTCCTTGTAAGTGTATTTCTCCCCCAGCCTAGCAATTTTGCTGCCTCTTGTCGTTTGCCTGCTGTTCGCTCTAATGCGACCTCCATTAATAACGCCTCCACTTCAGATACTACATTGGCTAACGCACCATCCTGTCCCGAGAGTGCTTTTTTTACTGCCCATCGTTTAAATAATGTCTGCCAATCTTGTAAGCCATTACTGTTATTAACATCTCCTTGGGCTATATCGTTAGGCAAATCATCACGTTGTACTATTTGAGAAGGTGACATCACCGTCAGCCATCTACATACATTTTCTAGCTGTCGAACATTGCCAGGCCATTTTAATTCCATTAAATATTGCTCAACATCAAGCGATAACGCTTTAGGTGCAACGGCTAACTCGCTTGCCGCTTTAGTTAAGAAGTGTTTTGCTAATGTAGCAATATCTTCTTTTCGCTCATTCAATGCTGGCAATTGTATCCGGATCACATTTAAACGATGGAACAGATCTTCTCGAAACTCTCCTAATTCAACGCGTCTTTCTAAATCTTGGTGTGTTGCAGTAATAATTCTCACATTAGCACTAATGGGGGTATGTCCACCTACACGAAAAAAATTACCATCTGATAGTACCCGTAATAATCGCGTTTGCAGATCAAGTGACATATCTCCAATTTCATCTAAAAATAAGGTGCCTCCATCAGCTTGTTCAAAGCGCCCTTTTCGACTTGCATGCGCGCCAGTAAAAGAGCCTTTTTCATGGCCAAATAATTCTGACTCCATCAATTCCTTCGGAATAGCGGCCATATTTAGCGCAATAAAGGGGGCCTTATTTCGAGGGCTGTGTTTATGAAGTGCATGTGCAACTAATTCTTTTCCTGTTCCTGATTCACCATTAATAAGAACTGTAATATTGGATCTAGCGAGCCTTCCAATGGCACGAAAAACCTCCTGCATTGCAGGTGCCTCACCAATAATATCTCGACTAAAATCAACTGTGCTTTGTGCTGTCTCACTCTGCTCATGTCTATAATTCACCGCTCGTTTAACAAGCTCAACAGCTACATCCACATCAAAAGGTTTTGGCAAATACTCAAAGGCTCCACCTTCGTATACTGATACTGCACTGTCTAAGTCAGAATAAGCCGTCATGATGATCACAGGTAATTCAGGTGCTATTTTCTTAAGTTCAGCCATTAGCTGAAGACCATCAATACCTGGCATCCGTATATCACTTACTAAAACATCCGGCTGTTCTTTTTCTAATGCAATCAAAACATCATTGCCATTATCAAAACTGCGCACTAGAATATTTTCCGCCTGCATTGCTTTTTCCAATACCCAGCGAATTGAACGGTCATCATCGACAACCCATACATTTGGTTTATTCTTCACTTACCTTCTCCAAAGGAAATATGATTGAAAAAACAGTTGAACCGGCTCGACTTGAGCAACTGATAACACCATTATTTCGATGAATTAAATTTTGAGATAAATACAAACCCAGTCCAGTTCCTTCTGCTCGACCTGTTACCAATGGATAGAACATTTTTTCTTGCATACTTTTTGGAATGCTAGGGCCATCATTTTCAATTTGAATCTCCATACCTAATCGATGAAATTTATTTTCAATTGTTATGTTTCGCTGGATCCGTGTCCGCAAAATAATATTGCCACAACCATTCATAGCCTGAACTGCATTTCGTACAATATTTAAAAAAATTTGTACTAATTGATCCATATCAGCCCATATTTCGGGCAAACTGGGATCGTAATCTCCTACAAATATAAGTCTTTGATCTACTTCGCTTCTCACCAAATGACGCACTCGTTGCAATACGGCATGGATATTTATCCAATCCCTTTTAGCTTGTTGGTATGGACCCAACATATTGCTTAGTAAATTTTGAAGTCGATCTGCTTCACTTATTATTATTTGTGTATATTCTTTAAGATCATCAGACTTGAGCTGACGCTCTAATAACTGTGCTGCGCCACGTAGCCCGCCTAGGGGATTTTTAATTTCATGGGCAAGCCCTCTTACAACTTGCTGTTGTACTTGTAAACTTTCATCACGGCTAATGCGATGTTGAATATCTAGTTGAAAAAACTCTAACAATAGAAAAGCATTACCCCCTTCAGAATCTGCAGGTTTGATTGAGCAATCAACAAGCAATTCTCCATTAGCAGGTACGTAAATTTTTACTTCTCGTTCAATTAATGCATGTCCAGATTGTTGAACTCTTTTTAAACCAAGAAATAACTGTTCCTCTCCCGGGAGAATTGTCTGGAATGGAATAAATTCAGCTTGACGTTGGCTAATATCAAATAAGACTTCTGCCGCAGAATTTAGATAAATAACCCTATATTGTTCATCAACGATTACAATTGATACAACTAAATTTTCGATGATGTCTTGACAAGAAATATGGGTTGTCATGGTGGTCCATTATCCGTTAACACGATGATTAAAGATAAGAGCAATAATCGCTCCAAAAATACAGGCATTTATCAGTAATTGAAAAACTATATTATTATCAAATGCTTATAACTATATTTTGGCAAGTTATTTTATAGGTATAATAATTAATCAGGAGAAAGTATAACGCTAAACAACGTCATTTGCACCAAAATGGGGCGCCATGGTTTTATCGGTGATTATTAACAGAAGCACGGTGTACTTGAAAAGTAACCGTTTCGCTTGTTGCAAGGGTCGCGCCCGTGTCATTAATAAGTGAAACACTGACGGTATGAGCACCTCGTTCAATAACCGGTACTGTAAAGCTGGTTGACGATTGAGGCTCACCTGTCACTACACCATCAAGTGATAGGCTCAGTTTCTCACCTTTCTCAGCATTCAATTGTGGTTGCAAGTCTACATTCACAGGCAAAGTACCATCATTAGCCCATATTGACTCTCCCGCTTGAGGCGATAAAATAGAGATCTCATAAGCTTGGGTTTCTTCAGCTACAGCCTCATCCGGAAGATTATTTATCGCAGGCGGTTTATAACTGGCAGGCTTAGGAACATTTATTACCTCAGCATCACTATGATACTGGTCTGAAAATATAATTCGTCCATTTTCATCTTGCCAACGATAAATCTCCGCATTTAAGGGAAGAACAAATAATACTAAAATCAACCATAAATATTTCATAAATGCATCATATGCCATGTATTTTTATACTGCAACTATCAGACAACTATTATCCTATAGAGTTCACATAAAAAAACGCCTCCATAATAATTATGGAGGCGTTTTTCATTATTTCAGAGAATAACGCTCAGTGTGTTTACTCCACCTCAGAACAAGATTTCTCTAGGTAAAAGGTGAATACACTGTGTTCGTGTTATTTTAACAGCTGTAGTATAAATCAAACTCAGCAGGGTGAGTTTCCATACGTAGACGTGTTACTTCTTCCATCTTCAATTCGATATAACCATCGATCATATCATCAGTGAATACACCGCCGTCTGTTAAGAACGCACGATCTTTATCTAGTGCATCTAATGCTTGATCTAATGAGTAACAAACTTGTGGGATAGCTGCTTCCTCTTCTGGAGGCAAATCATACAAATCTTTATCCATTGCATCACCAGGGTGGATCTTATTTTTGATACCATCAAGACCAGCCATTAATAATGCAGCAAACGCTAAATATGGATTCGCTGTTGAATCACCAAAACGCACTTCAATGCGACGACCTTTAGGGTTATTTACAAAAGGAATGCGAATTGATGCGCTACGATTACGTGCTGAATAAGCAAGCATAATTGGCGCTTCAAAACCCGGTACTAATCGTTTGTAGCTGTTTGTACTTGCATTCACAAATGCATTTAATGCTTGTGCATGTTTGATAACACCGCCAATATAATACAGCGCTGTTTCAGACAAACCACCATAACCATTGCCTGAGAATAAGTTTTCACCGTCTTTAAACAAAGACATGTGAACGTGCATACCATTACCATTGTCACCAACAATAGGTTTAGGCATAAATGTTGCTGTTTTACCGTAAGCATGAGCAACATTGTGAACAACATATTTAAGACCTTGAACTTCATCAGCCTTTTTAACTAATGTGTTGAATTTAACACCAATTTCACATTGTCCTGCCGTCGCTACTTCATGATGATGAACTTCAGTAACCTGACCAATTTCTGCAAGTGTTAAACACATTGCGCTGCGCATATCATGCAATGAATCGACAGGAGGAACAGGAAAATAACCACCTTTAATACCTGGGCGATGACCTTTATTGCCATCAGGGAATACTTTATCTGTGTTCCAAGAGGCTTCGTCAGAATCAATCTTATAAGAAGAACCTGATATATCACTTGTCCAACGCACATCGTCGAAAATAAAGAATTCATTTTCAGGGCCAAAATAGGCTGAATCAGCCATTCCTGTAGCTTGCATATGCGCTTCTGCGCGATGCGCAACACTGCGTGGGTCACGCTCGTAACCTTGCATAGTTGATGGCTCAATAATATCACAACTAAGAATCAACGTAACATCATCAGTAAATGGATCAAGAATCGCTGTTTCTGGATCAGGCATCAAAATCATATCTGATTCATTAATACCTTTCCAACCCGCGACAGATGAACCATCGAACATATTACCTTCTGTAAAGGTATCTTCATCAATAGTGTGTGCCGGGAAAGAAACATGTTGTTCTTTACCACGGGTATCTGTGAAGCGGAAATCTACGAATAGAACCTCTTCATCTTTAATCATTTGAAGTACTTTTTTTACTGACATTACCATCTCCAACTTAAATTTAAAAAAACCGCACAATCAATCCGTGCATAAACCAATGTGCATTTATAGCACAAAATACGCCAACTGGTTAACAAAAATTAAAACAATAGCTTAGATAATCTCTCTCGCCCTGCTTTGCACCAATATAGTGCCCATAGATAAGGAAAGCACTAGATTAGTGCGCCTAACCTACTAAAACTGTAATTATTAACACATCATCCTTTTCACTATTTTTTATAATTGAATGACCGTTTATTCGAGCCCATGCGGGGATATCGCTTAATGCCCCAGGGTCAGTACAAATCACATCAAGCGTATCACCCTCTGCTAATTCTTTAACTTTATTCTGAGTTTTAATGACAGGCATTGGACACAACATGCGACGCGCATCTAATTCATAATGACTCATACATGCCACTCCTTGCTAACTTGATCTGTCGATAAAGGCTTAATTGAACGTAATAGCTTCTCTTCGCCCGGCACAGAAATTTCGACATCAACTTGTTCAGCATCCCGTCCTTGCCCGTAGCGCGCAACAATACCCGCAGCGAAATCATAATCTTCAGGCTTAAGATCGCCATCAATCATTGTTAATGGTCCATTGTGACTAACAACTTGAATCGTCACAAATTGCTTGCGATAACCTTCCAAATACTTACTTTCACCCGCATCACGGGCAATAATTAATTTAAATTCGGGTTTCGGTCGAATATGTCGGCCAACCTTAAGCAACATAATGTCATCCATTTCGTATTCACGACTACCGCGCGCATCCCATAAGTCGACTAATTTATCTGAATAGTTTTTATCTGTTAAGAAACAACAACCACCTGCTGGAGAAGCATAATCTGTGAAACCAAATTGTTTTGCTAAGGCCATTTGAGGTTTGCGATTACGACCACTAAAATCATAGAGTTTTTCGCGGTCGACCCAAGCTTCTAATTCAGGCTTCGTTGGCGGCAAGTTTTTAGCACATAGAGGTCTGAGTAAAATATCATCTGCACCTGATTCATTTGAAATAATGGGCATTGTTTCTTTTCGCTGGGACATGGGTCGTTGACCAATCACTTCACCAGTAATAATAAAATCAAAACCATCTTTACGATTTTCTTTTACCCACTCTACGGCCTTGCTCACCATAAATATTTTACAATCTAAACAGGGGTTCATATTAGCGCCATAGCCATGCTTGGGATTAAGCAGTACATCTTTATATTCTTCAATCACATCAACAATATGAAGTTTAATGCCCAATTGCTCAGCCGCCCAAAGCGCATTATTACGTTTTTTCTTGTCTTTATCATGGTTACGAATAGCATGAGTATGCCCTTCTACACAAAAACCTGTGTAAAAGTTAATGCCTTCCACTTCAATACCTTGCTCTTGTAATACTCGCACGGCTAAAAGAGAATCTAAACCACCTGAAATTAAGGCAATAGCCTTATGTTTTTTTGTCACGCTGTTCCACCTACTGTTAAACCTTCTATTTTCAAGGTCGGTTGACCTACGCCTACCGGTACACTTTGACCATCTTTTCCGCAGTTTCCTACGCCTGTATCTAATTCTAGATCATTGGCAACCATACTAATCTTACCCATCACTTCTGGACCATTGCCAATTAATGTTGCTCCTTTAACAGGGTAAGTGACTTTGCCATTCTCAATCATATAAACTTCCGTGGTCGAAAATACAAACTTACCCGATGTAATATCAACTTGCCCGCCACCAAAATTGACCGCATACAACCCTTTATCAACCGATGCAATTACCTCTTCAGGCTCATGTTCACCTGGTAACATATAAGTATTAGTCATTCTTGGCATCGGTAAATGTGCATAAGATTCACGGCGGCCATTACCCGTACTACGACTCCCCATCAAGCGTGCATTATGTTTATCTTGCATATAGCCTGTTAGTTTTCCATTCTCAATCAAGCTTGTATTTTCTGTGGGCACGCCTTCATCATCTACTGACAATGAACCACGCCTATTTTGCAATGTGCCATCATCAACAACATTGCATAAAGGTGAAGCCACCATCTCGCCCATTCGCCCAGAAAATGCTGAGCTACCACGACGATTAAAATCGCCTTCAAGGCCGTGCCCAACGGCTTCATGCAATAACACTCCAGGCCAACCAGAGGCTAACACCACTGTCATATTACCTGCAGGCGCATCGACTGCATCTAGGTTAACTAAGGCCTGCCGTACAGCTTCTTTTGCGTAGCTTTCTGCCAAATTATTATCTTGAAAATAGCGATAATCTAATCGACGTCCACCACCAGCACTGCCGCGCTCACGCCGACCATTTGATTCAACAATAACTGACACATTCATCCGCACCAATGGACGAATATCAGCGGCAAATGTACCATCACTTGCAGCAACCAGCACGGTATCCAATCCACCAGCCAAACTCACATTTACTTGAGTAACGCGAGAATCAGCTGCACGTGCTGTCGCATTAGCTTGCTTTAACAGCTCTAATTTTTGCTCAACAGATAACACAGCTAAGGGATCAGTTTCAGCATAAAACGTTGGTGCAATAGTGCGCTTCCATGCTTGCACACTACCATCAGCACCTTGCCGAGAAATAGCTCGTGCTGCTTTTGCGGCATCTTGTAGTGCGGGTAAGATTAAATCATCGGAGTAAGCAAAGCCTGTTTTTTCACCACTGCATGCTCGAACACCTACTCCTTGCTCAATATGGTAACCACCATCTTTTATAATGCCATCTTCTAGCATCCAGTTTTCTTGGCGAGATTGCTGAAAATAAAGATCAGCATAATCGACGCCACGCCCCATTGTCATCGCAATTGTTTTTTCTAAATCAGCCTCGACTAAGCCTGCAGGTAGTAAGAGTTGTTGATTAACTTGTTCAAATAGTGAGTTCGACATGAATTATGTACTGTTAAGGCAGAGATGAGATCATACCAGATCTGCAATTAATTGAGCCTTATTTCTTCAATACTTTTCTCTGTGAATTAGCAGTGTTTTCCTGCTTTGGTGGTGAAGAGATACTCAATAATGGATCATCCCACGGACCTGTTAAATCATATTTATAGCTAATAATATTAACGATATTTTTATCAAATAACTTATCTGTTAATTTGTCTACCAATAAAATAGCTGCACCCACACCCAAGCCCACAGGGCCACCAGCAACAGCGCCAGCAAGAGGTAAAGTAGAAGAAACGTTAGGTGTTATTTTTACTTGCTGATCATAATGCTGATTAACCAGATCTGTATCGCCGATGATTTCAATTTCAGCACTTGCACTTTTAACTATAAAATTATCGGTAATTGCCAGACCATTTTCCAGCTTAAAATCACCTGTTATTGAATCAAAGGTAAAACCTTTGCCAAATAAATCACTAAAATCTAGTGACAATCGCCTAGGCAATGCTGCGATACTCATTAATCCAAAAATACGGCCTGCCGCACCTGGCTCAATATCTTGTAGGGTGCCTTTACCTATATTCATATTGAGTGTTCCATAAAGAGAATTCAACTCGAAATCTAATGGGTCACTAGGCCATGACACATTTGCTTTCACTATTACTTTCTCAGCATCTATCGCCTTCTGATAACCAAATTTACTCAATAACAAATCTAGATCATTACTTTCCAAGTGTAGTTTAAGCTGCGTATTATCTTTTGCCGCCGCTTTGTTCCACACACCTTCAACCACAGACAGAGTAAACACGTCGGATGTTAATTGCCCAGTATTAATTGTCCATTGATTTTCTGATTTTTTCGCTTGTAACCTTACCGAACCTAATGGCTTGCCATCTAATTCAAGTGTGTTAATTGATAGTTCAACACTTGGCCATAATGCCACTGGCTGTTCTTTCCTCGCAGAAGTCGCCGCTTCTGATTTTTTAGGCAATGTAATCGTTAAATGATCTAAATCAACTTTAATAGTAGAAGAACCTTTTAAATCAGTAGGCAGATAAATAAATCCTCGCATCTGCTTGCTATCTATATTTGTTCGCCAACCATTTGCATCTTTTTGGCTTGCTAGATTTAGGTTTGTAATTGACTGATCAAAGCCGGTTAACTTTCCCAGTGAGACCGATACATCATCAATACTTTTTATTAATAATGTATCATCACTCGCATGTTGTTGTTTTGTCCATTCAAGCCAATCATCAACAGAAAGTTCAGCCAATTGGCCAGCTATTTTTATGCCATTGTTTGGCAAATTAGCTTTACCTTTTCCAAACCTTATTTCGCCTTGCCACAAGTCCTCTTTTAGTTTTGCTATTGCATTCAACACATCACCATATTGAGCTGTATAGACTAGGTTATTATCAACATTTTGCATCGTTACTTTAAAGGGTATTTTTTGCTTTTCTTCTTTTCCCAATGGGGCAGGCATGGCTAAAGTTAAACCTGACAGATCTGAATTAAGATCAACATCGAGATAGAATTTTCCTAACTCCTTTTCTACAACCGTCAATTCCATTTCATAGGGCGTTCTTCCCGTAATATAATCTGGCAACTTGCCTGGCCAAATAGTATTAATTTGTTTTGTATCTATATGACTTAAAACTGAGACAATCGCCTTCTCACCATCAGGTTGAACATTAATGGTTACGGGTTCATTAAAAGCAGTAGCCCTTATATTTTTCGCCTTCACACCCTTTTCACTAAAATATAATCTGCCATTAACATGCGTCATTCCTATTTCAGGGGAGGCTTTATAATGCAGTTGGCTATCTTTAAAGCTGACGTAACCCGCGACCTTCGTTTTTTCAACATTTGTCAATGGCACTGTTAAATCTAAATTTATATGACTTAAGCCTTTTGCTGAGGCTTCATCAGCTATTATCCCAAACCTTTTTTTAAGTGGGCTATCTTTCAAAAATTGTAATGCCTTTGCTGTGGTACCTTTGACTTCACCTTCAACACGTAAAAGCGGTTTATGTTCGGTCAGTTTTGTAATAGTTGTTGTTACATCCATAAAATCAAAACCCGCGGTTTTCCCTTGCTTGGTTTTTATGATTAAATCATTGCCTGATCCTGTTATCGTACCTGTCAGATCAGTTAAGTCAGGCCAGCCTGGCGCATAGTGCAATTGCACATTTTCTGCTTTTAAAGCCATCTTAAACTGACCTTTATCAGGTTCTTTTTCATAAGGAAATGCGGCTAAGTCTCCTTTTAAAATTATTTCGCCTTCGGTAATTTTTCCTGCTATAAAGGCATCATCTGACCATTTTTTGAAATGGGGATGAAATCCCTTCCTAGGTACATATTTCTTCCATTGATTTACTGCAATATCGCCTAATGTTATTGTCAGATCATTGATAATCTTGCCATCCATTTCCCTATTAACTTCACCCTCCAATTGCACTGTCAAATCATCATTCCAAATATGTAATCCTTTGCTCGTTAATTGCCACCTCTCTTGTTCATAGTCTAATTGTAGCTCTCCTGTGATCGAATCAAAAAACAAGGCATCATCCAGCCAAGGTTTTGCGTAAAGGGTTAGATTATGGCTATCAACCTGAATATGGCTCACTCCATTAAGCCAATTTATTTGAGCGGTTAAATTAGTAATACCGGGATAATCTTGCCACGCTAAAATCCCCCCTTCTTTTAAGTTAAATGATAATTCAGTTATACCATTATCTGAAAAATGAAGATCTAGCTCCTCAATATCGCCAAAAGCCTGCTGTTTTCGGATAATATCTGGAGTTATATTTGATAGTGAAAGCAATGAGACAATATCACTCAATCGTAAATATTTCGCCGTGATCTGAGTATCACCTTGTGGATCTTTCGTAGCAAAAAAAGCCATCTCTGGCCAAGCATCATCATTAATTGATAACGCCATTTTTCCTGATAACTTCCACGATTCTTTACCCTGCTTCCAATCAATTTTACCTTGGGATGCTTCAAGATCAACAGCAGGCAAATCATTAATTGTGCTTAAGAATTTAGCCTGCAATGACTCAATATTTGTTGTAATTATATCAATTTTATTTCCAACTCCTGACGCGGAAAACTGACCTGTAATATTTCCTTGTTTCACTTTAACATCTTGCCAAACGGAGTCATCACTTATCGGTTCAAATTTCAGCTTAGTTACTTTTGCCTGTCCTCGCCATGAATGAATATCAGAAAGATCATTCGTTATATCAGCTTGTGCGGTAAACACAATATTTTCCGCCACCGCTGATGGTGGTTTTAAACGACCTACTGTAGTCCATTGCTCATTGTGATGGCTAATCGCTCCATTCACTAATTCGTATTGCCCCGATAAAAATGTATTCAATTGATCCGTATATATAACCTTAATATTTTCAAGTTGAAATCGATTAAGCAAAACGATCCACGACTGCCAATCAAGATCGTGCTCCGACGAAGCTATTGGTATGTTAAGATCCTGAAGCTGAATCTGCCCCGAATAGTCACGTAGCACAGCAATTTTTAAATCATGCAGAGTAATATCATTGAGAACGGGTTGCCCCCGTTGTACACTTTTTATTAGATCTAAGCCTACATAAAGCTGACCCAATGCCACTAATTCATTTTTATGATCTTCACTGAATAATGTTAGGTCTCCAATTTGAAGCTTAGGTTTAAAGTCTATCCAATCCAGATTAGCTGAGCCAATTGTAACTGGATAGCCTAGCCTTTCACCTACCCATGTGGCAATTTCATCCTGTCTTTCTTCAACAGCATTTGATAACCAATACACTGTGGCAACTAATAATGTCAGTATCACCGCTAAAATAATAGACAGATAGACCAGCTGTCTAGCGGCTATTTTTAGACCACGTATTATCACATTAATACCACATTAAATTGTTCACGATTATATTGGGTTTCACATTGAAACAAGATAGGTTTTTCAATGAACTGCTCTAACTCAGCAAGATTTGTGGAATCTTCATCATTAAATCGGTCAATAACATCTTGTGAAGCAAGCACTAAGAATCGTGTGGTTTCATACTGCTTGGCTTCACGGAGAATTTCTCTAAATATTTCATAACATACTGATTCTGCACTTTTGGCATAACCTTTACCTTCGCAACATGGGCAAGGTTCACATAAAATATGCTCTAAACTTTCACGTGTTCTTTTACGCGTCATTTCAACCAAGCCTAACTCTGAAACGCCACAGATATTGTGGCGAGCTCGATCGGGCAACATTGATTTTTCTAATGTTCGTAATATTTGATCACGATGCTCCTGCTCAACCATATCAATAAAATCAAGAATGATAATGCCACCTAAATTACGAACTCGTAATTGCCTTGCAATTGCTTGAGCCGCTTCAAGATTGGTTTTGAATATTGTTTCTTCAAGGTTTTTATTACCAACAAAACCACCGGTATTCACATCAACCGTCGTCATCGCCTCCGTTTGATCAAAAATCAAATAACCACCTGATTTAAGTCCAACTTTACGATCTAATGCTTTATTAATTTCATCTTCCACGCTGAATAAATCAAACAATGGTCGTTCACCTTTATAATGCTCTAAACGAGATGCACATTCCGGCATATAACCCTCGGCAAACTGTATGGCTTTTTGATAGCTTTCACTGGAATCAATTCTGATCCGTTCACACTCATCTGAAAACAAATCACGTAGTGCGCGTAAAGCCAATGGTAAATCTTCATGTAAAGGTTCTCCGCATTGTACCAAAGCTTTTCGATCAGACAATTTCGCCCACAATCGTTGCAAAAAATGTAAGTCTGACCGTAACTCTTCTCCACTCACACCTTCAGCAGCAGTCCGTAAAATATAACCAGCTGTATCCGTTTCTAGTTTTTTACTAAGGCATTCTTTTAAACGTTCACGCTCTTCTTCACCTTCAATTTTAAGCGACACACCAATGCCTTGTGCTTCAGGCATGTACACTAAATAACGCGATGATACTGATAGTTGGGTCGTTAAACGTGCACCTTTACTGCCCATAGGATCTTTAATTACTTGCACTAAGATCTCTTGGCCTTCGCGTAATAGTGATGTAATAGGTGGCACGCCTGCTTCATGTAAATCACCGCTTTGACCTTGCGGAATAGAAATGTCAGAAGCATGTAAAAAAGCGGCACGTGTTAAGCCTATTTCAACAAAAGCCGCTTGCATCCCAGGCAAGACACGGCACACTTTTCCTTTATAAATATTACCCACTAAACCGCGTAATTCTGTGCGTTCAATATAAACTTCTTGCAATACACCATTATCAACTACAACAGCGCGGGTTTCACTTGGTGTTACATTGATTAATATTTCACTGCTCATTTTTAATTTTACTCAACATTAAAGCGGTTTCTCTCACTGGCAAGCCCATAATGCCAGAATAACTGCCTTTAATCTGCTCAATAAATAGTGCTGCCAAACCTTGCACGGCATATCCACCGGCTTTATCATCACCCTCATTGCTTGTCAAATACCAGTCAATATCAGCATCTGAAAGCCTTGCAAAACGCACAGTGCTCGTGCTTAGTTCACACAGTATCTTAGAGTCTGAAACAATTGCCACCGCAGTCATCACCTTATGTTCACGATCAGATAATTGCAATAACATATTTCTGGCATCAGCATCATTTTCAGGTTTGCCTAGAATACTATCACCTAACACCACTGACGTGTCTGATCCTAAAACCGGTAATGTGTCTTCTTTATCAAGACTAGCCCAACCCGATTGTGCTTTTGCTATTGCCACGCGTTTTACATAATCTTTAGGCGGTTCATCTATTGTTCGCCGTTCATCTACATCCACGGATAATACTGAAAATTCGACGCCAATTTGCGTTAAAAGTTCACGCCTTCTAGGCGACTTTGAAGCTAAATAAATTTTAGGGAAGTTCATGCGCGATGATAAGGATGATTTTGTAATACAGTCCAAGCACGATACAACTGCTCAGCCATAATAATACGTACTAAAGGATGTGGAAAAGTTAATGCCGATAATGACCACTTTTGATTAGCCCGCTTTAAACAATCATCTGACAAACCATCAGGCCCACCCACTATGAACGAAACATCACGCCCATCTAACTGCCAGCCCTGTAATTGCCCTGCCAACTGCTCAGTCGACCATGTTTTTCCTTTCACATCTAAAACAACAACATGATGGTCAGCAGGAATGGTAGCAAGAATACGCTCACCTTCTTCACGCATCCACTGAAGGCTACTGCCACTTTTTCCTCGTTTAGCGGGTGCTATTTCATGTAAATGTAAACTACAGTCACGCGGCAATCGTTTAGCATATTCCTGATAGCCGTCTGTAACCCACGATGGCATCTTGGTTCCCACCGCCAACAGATTAAGTTTCATTGCTTTTAACTAGTCAGCCGAAACCTGATCAATATTATCGGGCACACTCCATAATTTTTCTAAATTATAAGTTTCCCGCATCTCAGGCGTTAAAATATGTGCAATCACATCGCCCAAATCAACCAATGCCCATTCACCGACATCTTCACCTTCAACACCCATCGGCATAATGCCAGCCGCTTTAGCTTGACTGCTCACTGAGTTGGCTAAGGCTTTAACTTGACGTGTTGATTTACCGGTAGCGATCACCATAAAATCGGTCACATCGGTCATTTCAGTTACATCCAATACTTTAATATCTTCAGCTTTAATATCTTCTAGTGCATCAATCACTAATAATTGTAATTCTTTGGCCTTCATCGGGCACTCCATTAAATAATTGCAGTCATTTTACCTTATTTTGGTTAAAATTACCCTTATGAAAAATACTTCAAGTGATAGTAATAACAATTTAGCCATTACCGATTCAGATGTAGTTGCTGAATGGATCTATTTTGCTGTTTTAGCAAATCATGACAGTGACAGCATTATCCAACTCATTGAAATCACACTCGCATCAACTTTTTTGGATCAACCGATTATCAGCGAAGCAGAAATTGATGAAGCGGTAAAAATGGACCTAGAAATGCTACAACAAAGTGCTGGCAACGAAAACCTAACAACACACGATCTCGACAGAGAAAAGATAAAACAAGAACTAATCACAGCCGGTGCAGGAGAACAGTTTGAAGAAGGGCTCGCTGCCTGTGAATATTTAGCCGCATTGCTTGGCTCGCCCAGCGATAGCTTTTTAACCATTATTGCCAGTTATGGTGAAGAATTCGTTAATACTTTTCATCAAATAAGTCGGCAATATAATAACGATAGATTACGTAATCTCGTACCCTCAGCATTAGAGGTGATTGTTCAATCAAAGAACAGTGAATCAGCTAAGGTAATGGGCCTGTCAGATCCACAAAACCGCTTCACTTTTCCTGTTCTACTTGAGGCTAATTTACACCAAGCTCGAGAACTTAATTAATAGGACTTATCAGCACTAAAAACTCTAAAACAACCCCATATCTCTATTACCTTTACCCCTAATTCTAGGGATTCCCCCCCCCCTGCACAGATTATATAATAGTTTTTTATTTGTAAATTATAAGGTCAAGGTAACACTATGAGAACAATATTAATATTAGTCAGCTCAATCGCCATTCTTTTCTCCTTTCCGACGCTTGCTTCAGTCATAGATTTTCAACAACTTGAGAGAATTCAAGATAATCCTTTTCCCATTTATATTTAAATTCTTTAAATCTGCCAGCG
>CAYSGK010000009.1:0-1342 GCA_964430395.1 uncultured Methylophaga sp. | reverse complement strand
ATCCTTTTCCTGTTGCTATAGGAAGTAACAAGTATATTGAAGATGGATTTCAAATTGACCATTTAGCAGGTAGCATTTCTTTCTATGGCTTCTACTCTCTGGGCACATTAGATAGCCGCTACACCGGTTCAACAGCAATGTTTAATAATACTCCAGGTGGCACTACACAGCTTAGTAAGATCGGTGGGGGGACTTTTGATTTATTTAGTATTGATTTGGCAAAAATAGATGGTACATCATTTGGTAATGTTACCTTTACAAGAGATGGTGGTCATTCTCAAACCTTCGTATCAAGTGGTCTTTCAACACCTGAGACTTTTTTGTTTGATAGTGGGTTTGTTGGAGCCAGCTCCGTGTCTTGGACTCAACCTCTTAGTTCTTTAGAATTCCACCAATTTGATAATATCAATATTAATAATAATATATCATCAGTCCCTATCCCGGCAGCAGCCTTTATGTTTGCTCCTGCGTTATTAGGTTTTTTAGGTTTACGTCGTAAAGTTAAAATCACAGCTTCTTAATCTGTATAAATCAATCTAGAAAAGCCATCATAGGGCACTATGATGGCTTTTTTCCTATCATAAGTCCTGCTTCGGCAACCACTCCGTCGTTTTACCCGTCCAATAATACACTGTTAAACCTATCCATTCTCGCCATGCAGGTTCTAATGTTTGCAGGTGTTCGAACAAACTAAAGTCCCATTGTCTAAATTTTGCTTTATTACTGTAATAATCTACCGGATAGGCAATTACATTGATATTTTGTTGGCGGGCGATGCCTACGGATCTCGGCATATGAAAAGCTGATGTTACAAGCAAATATGTGCCTTGCGGTTTAGGCAGTTTATCTTTTAACAATACAAAATTCTCATGGGTATTTCGAGATTGTGATTCGATGATTAGCCGTTCTTCATCTATGCCAACAGCCAGCAATAGTTTGCGGGCAATATCACCGCCTGTCGTGGTCGTGTTAAAACGTAATAAGCCACTTCCCCCCGAAAAGATTACCGGTACATCAGGATAATGCTTTGCAAGTATCGCTGCAGCTATAAATCGATCACCAGCCCCACCTATTTCAGCCGTGTCCCAGCCTATTGATATCTTCAGGTTCTCCCCACCTCCAAGCACAATAATACCGTCAACCGTGTCAGGTAATGGTTCTGGCTTATGAAACCGAGTTTCCAATGGATACATCAAATAATCACCTACCGGGTAGGCAAGTAAAATGGCATATAGCAACACAGTGGGGATCAAAATCTTTTTTGCGACACTGACTTTATTGCGTACTAATTGAAGCGTCGCTACCGCTATTAATATAACAATAAGATTGGTCGGACTTAATA
>CAYSGK010000008.1:0-23584 GCA_964430395.1 uncultured Methylophaga sp. | reverse complement strand
CAGCAATTGCAAATTATCTCATAAAAATGATGGTAATTGATAGTTCTCTAGTTTGTAAGTTTACTCCGAATAACTGACTTTTAGACTTGGTTATTATTTTAATTGGTACTATAATAGTCCTATTAGGAGATATTCATATGTTACGCATGAGTAAATTGACAGATTACGGCATTGTTTTGATGAGTTATCTAGCATCGAAAACATACCAGCAACATAGCGCGCACACTTTGTCTGAATCGGTAAGCATGCCGTTGCCGACAGTTCGTAAAGTATTAAAGGCACTATCAGCTAGTGGATTATTAACCTCTGAGCGTGGTGCACAGGGTGGTTACAATTTAAGCCGAAACCCAAAACAAATATCGGTAGCTGAAATTATTGCAGCCATTGAAGGTCCGATTGCGCTAACTGAATGTGTTAGTGATGAAAGTCATTGTGAACAAGAAGCACATTGTGATGTGCAAACAAATTGGACGCGCATTAATAACGCGGTTTTCCATGCATTAGATGAAGTAAAACTATCTGATATGTTGGTACCCCAATCCTCAGGCGTAAGCCCAATACATTTTTATCCATCAGAAAATTCACAAAGTGGTGAACTACATGCCTGAACAAGAATTAAAACAGATAGATGACGTACTCGATACTGATTATCAGGCGGGATTCGTTACCGATATTGCAGCAGATACATTTTTACCGGGCTTAACTGAACAAACAATTCGTGATATTTCACGCATTAAAGGCGAACCTAATTTTTTATTAGAGTGGCGTTTGCAGGCTTATCATCATTGGTTGACCCTTGAAACACCTGAATGGGCGCATGTTAGTTACCCTGAAATTGACTATCAAGCGATCAGTTATTATTCATCGCCAAAACAAAAGAAAGATGGGCCGAAGAGTTTAGATGAAGTTGATCCGGAATTATTGCGAACCTATGAAAAATTAGGTGTGCCCCTTGATGAGCGTGCACGATTAGCCGGTGTGGCAGTTGATGCCGTATTTGATAGTGTCTCTGTTGCCAACACCTTTCAAGATAAATTGGCAGAAGACGGCATTATTTTTATGCCATTTTCAAAAGCGGTACATGAGCACCCTGAGCTGATAAAGAAATATTTAGGCAGTGTAGTCCCTTATAAAGATAATTTTTATGCGGCGTTAAATTCAGCTGTATTTAGTGATGGTTCATTTGTCTATATTCCTAAGGGTGTACGTTGCCCAATGGAGTTATCAACCTATTTCCGTATTAATGCGGCTAATACAGGGCAATTTGAACGTACATTGATTATTGCTGATGATGATGCTTATGTTAGTTATTTAGAAGGTTGTACGGCACCGATGCGTGATGAAAATCAGTTGCATGCCGCCGTAGTGGAATTAGTGGCACATGATCGTGCTGAAATTAAATATTCAACGGTACAGAACTGGTATCCCGGTGATGAAAATGGTGTTGGTGGTATTTTTAATTTTGTAACAAAACGTGCCGCATGCCGAGGTGAAAGCTCAAAAGTATCATGGACACAAGTAGAAACAGGTTCTGCAATTACGTGGAAGTATCCTAGCATTATATTGCAAGGTGATAATTCAGTAGGTGAATTCTACTCAGTGGCTGTGACCAATAATCTGCAGCAGGCTGATACGGGAACTAAGATGATTCATCTTGGTAAAAATACTAGTTCAACTATTATTTCTAAGGGTATATCAGCGGGGCGATCACAAAATGCTTACCGTGGTTTAGTGCGTGTTGGACCTAATGCAGAAAATGCTCGAAATTATACTGAATGTGATTCTTTATTGATGGGGGAACAGTGTGGTGCACATACTTTTCCGTATATAGAAGTGAAGAATCCAACGGCACACGTTGAACATGAAGCGTCAACTTCAAAAATAAGTGAAGATCAGCTGTTTTATTGTAAACAGCGTGGTCTAGATGTCGAAGATGCCGTATCGATGATTGTAAATGGTTTTTGTAAGCAGGTAATGCGTCAATTACCGATGGAGTTTGCTGTTGAGGCTCAGAACCTTCTTGGTCTTTCCTTGGAAGGTTCTGTTGGTTAATTTAAGCTTGTCATTCTCGAGATCTTTTATCGAGAATCTATGGATAAGTGATGTGAAATAGTGCTTAGATGATTATTTAAGCAAATAGTTAGATCCCCGATAAAAGATCTCGGGGATGACGATTTAAATAAAGAGATTATAAATGTTAGAAATTAAAAACCTTCATGCCAGCGTTGATGGCAAAGAAATATTACGTGGTATTAATTTAACGGTTAATGCGGGTGAAGTGCACGCTATTATGGGGCCAAATGGTGCTGGCAAAAGTACCTTGTCAAATGTATTGGCAGGGCGAGATGGCTATGAAATAACGCAAGGAACAGTCACCTATAAAGGTGAAGACTTATTGGAATTAAAAGCAGAAGAACGTGCTCAACGAGGTGTGTTTTTAGCTTTTCAATATCCAGTTGAAATTCCGGGTGTCAGTAATATCTATTTGCTTAAAGCCGCGCTAAATGCCGTACGTAAATTTCAAGGTTTAGATGATCTTGATGCTATCGACTTTTTAAGTTTAGTTCGTAGCAAACTAGAATTAGTAAAAATGGATGAAGACTTTTTGCATCGGGGCGTTAATGAAGGCTTCTCTGGAGGTGAAAAGAAACGCAATGAAATTTTGCAAATGGCATTATTAGAACCTTCACTAGCGATTTTAGATGAAACAGACTCTGGCTTAGATATTGATGCTTTAAAAACCGTATCAGATGGCGTAAATGCCTTACGTTCAGCAGACCGCTCAATTGTAATGATCACTCACTATCAACGTTTGCTTGATTATATTGTACCCGATTATGTGCATGTTTTATCGAATGGACAGATTGTTAAATCGGGCGATAAAGAGTTAGCAAAAGAATTAGAGGCTAAAGGTTATAGCTGGATCCATAGTTCGCCTGAAGGTCAATTAACATGAAGCAACTGACTGATCTAGCAACACCATTTGCTAGTATTGCGGAAACTAATCAATTTATCGGCGATGATTTGACTTGGTTGAAAGACTTGCGCCTACAAGCATTAAATCAATTTAATGAAAATGGTTTGCCTGCAAAAAAACAAGAAGACTGGAAATACACTAGTTTATGGGCATTATCACAGCAAGAATTTAATCATAAAGCCGAAATAAATACGCTTACTGCAACGCAATGTGATCAATCAGCACTATTAAATGATAGCTACCGAGTGGTCATTATTGATGGTATATTTTCAGAACAGTATTCTCAGCTCTCAGAATTACAAAATGGCTTAACCATTAGCCCATTATCTTCTGGTCTAAAACACATTCAATCATACCTCGGCCAGCAACTAGATATCGGAAAAGCTGGCTTAAATGCGCTGAATACCTTATTAATGAATGATGGCGTAGTAATTACTGTTGACACTAATATTAGTGTATCAAAACCGATTGAAATATTAGTTGTGAACACAGGCAATACAGATAATCTAGCAACACATTTACGCCATGTCATTGTGCTGTCAGAAAACAGCAAAGCAACGGTAATTGAGCATTATGTGGGGTTAACAGAGGCTAGCTCATTGACTAATGTTGTCAGTGAAGTGGTTTTGGCAGAAAGTGCCGAATTGAATCACTATAAATTACAACAAGAATCATCTAATGCAACACATATTGCAACCTTAGCTGCTAAACAAGCTGCCAATAGCCAGTGGAAAACCAATAGTATTTCACTTGGTGCAAAATTAGCCAGAAACGATCTGCATACTCAGTTATTAGGTGAACACGCACATGTGGTGATGGATGGTTTATATTTGCCGATTAATGATCAGCATGTTGATTTTCATACTCGAATTGACCATATTGTACCGAATACGACCAGTGAAGAATTATTCAAAGGTGTGATTGATGATAATGCTCATGGCGTATTTAATGGCAAGGTTATTGTGCATAAAGATGCCCAAAAAACAGATTCTAAGCAGCAAAATCACAATTTATTATTATCACGACGTTGCGAAATTGATAGTAAGCCAGAATTAGAAATTTACGCCGATGATGTGAAATGTGCTCATGGTAGTACGGTGGGTCAAATGAATGAAGACCATTTGTTTTTTTTACGCGCACGAGGATTAGACGAGGTCAGTGCACGTAGCTTATTAACCTATGCGTTTGCCGTTGAAGTATTAGAGCGGATCTCTGCTGATGATATCCGTCAGGCATTGTCGGCTATGATCGAAAAACGCTTGCCGCAAGGTGGCAAATAAATGTTAGATTTACAGACAATCAGAAATGACTTTCCTATTCTTGATCAAGAGGTTAATGGCTACCCTCTAGTCTATTTAGATAATGCTGCCAGTAGCCAGAAACCTGTTCAAGTAATTGATGCAGTAGCGAATTATTATCGACACGATAATGCGAATGTACATCGTGGTGTACATAAATTAAGTCAGCGAGCGACGGATGCCTATGAAGGTTCGCGTAGCAAGGTGCGCGGTTTTTTAAATGCAAAATCTGATAAAGAAATAATCTTTGTTCGTGGCGCAACCGAAGCGATCAACTTAATTGCCCAAAGTTTTGTTCGACCTAAACTTAATGCCGGTGATGAAATTGTTATTAGTCATATGGAGCATCACGCTAATATCGTGCCGTGGCAGATGTTATGTGAGCAAACAGGTGCTAGTTTAAAAATTATTCCGATGACAACCGCGGGTGAACTAGATTTATCGACGATTGATGAATTACTGAACGAACGCACTAAGATCTTAGCCGTAGGGCATGTATCAAATGCTTTGGGTACGATTAACCCAATCAAAGATCTGATCAAAAAAGCTCATGCTAAAGCTATTCCAGTATTGATCGATGGTGCCCAAGCCGTACCGCATATGATCGTAGACGTGCAAGACTTAGAGTGTGATTTTTATGTGTTTTCAGGTCACAAAATGTTTGCACCAACAGGCATTGGCGCCTTGTATGGTAAGCAGGATTTATTAGAAGCAATGCCACCATGGCAGGGTGGCGGCGATATGATCTTATCGGTCAGTTTTGAACACACGCAATACAATGAATTGCCCTATAAGTTTGAAGCGGGTACACCTAATATTGCCGGTGCGATCGGAATGGGGGCTGCAATTGATTATATGCAAGGCCTAGGTATTGCCAATTTAGCTCAACATGAACATGCGTTATTGGTGGCTGCAACAGAAAAAGTAACGGCATTGGATGGCGTGCGCATTATTGGTACAGCTAAACAAAAAGCCAGTGTGTTGTCGTTTATGATTGAAGGTGTGCACCCGCATGATGTCGGTACGATTTTCGATCAACAAGGCGTGGCGATTCGCACAGGCCATCACTGTGCACAACCGGTGATGCAGTTTTTTGGCATACCGGCTACCGCACGAGCTTCATTTGCATTTTACAATACGATGGAAGAGGTGGATGCACTGGTTGAGGGCATTAAAAAAGTACAGGAGCTTTTTGCATGAGCAGTGCAGACTTAAGAGATCTTTATCAACAAGTGATTATGGATCACAATAAAAAACCACGCAATTTCCGTGAAATGAAAGATGCGAATCATTTAGCGCATGGTAATAACCCATTATGTGGTGACGCCTTGGTGGTATTCGTTAAGCTTGATGGTGATGTAATTGAAGATCTTAGTTTTCAAGGTAGTGGTTGTGCAATTTCAGTGGCTTCAGCTTCATTGATGACAGAAACATTAAAAGGCAAAACCTTAGAGCAAGCTGAGCATATTTATCAGCAAATGCATAAACAGTTAACGGGTGAAGAATTTGATCACGCTGCCTTAGGAAAGTTAGAGGTATTGGGCGGGGTAAAAGAATTCCCTGCACGTGTAAAGTGTGCAACATTATCGTGGCATACCATGCATGCCGCGATGGATAATGATCACGATATTTCAGTATCGACAGAATAAGGCAGGCAATACAATGAGTGAACATTATTTCGAGATTACAGCTGACGAACTCAAAGATGACGTGATTGAGATGTTAAAAACTATCTACGATCCAGAAATCCCCGTCAATATTTATGAGTTGGGCTTAATTTATAATATCGACATTGATGATGATAAAAATGTGGCGATCAATATGACGCTAACAGCACCGGGCTGCCCAGTGGCGCAATCATTCCCGGGTGATATTGAAGCTAAAGTATCAACCGTGCCAAACGTAAATACGGTCAAGGTCGAGTTAGTATGGGAGCCGCCTTGGACCAAAGATCAAATGAGCGAAGCGGCTCAACTACAATTAGGCATGTTCTAAAGATTTCGCTCTTCACAGCGCCCTAAAATCTCAATTAACGTGGTATCGTCAGGATAAATTGTTAACCCTTGCCGCGTGATTTCACAGGCATGTTTATTTTTTTTCAAATAACTCAATGCCTCAACGGTCAGTTTGTAATACAAGATATGCGGATTGTGTTTTAACTCTTGCTCGCCCCATTGAGCAAAATCACGGACATTCTCTGTTAGACCATGTTGCATACTGACGTAAAAAAGCTGTGTAATAATTGTTTCTGCTGCAAGTCGCTTAAAATAGGGATTGTGTAAGGCGATAGGAAATGGATTGTCAGGAGGGCTTTGCTTTAATATAAAACGCTTAAACTCAAAAGTAGATGCCATAGTATGCGAAAGGAATACCGTCGACAGAAGTCCGCTTACAATGGCAATAACTTTTAGCAACTTGCGAGCAGCATCTGAAAGAACAACGGAATGTTGACGACGATACGGATTCATTATCACAAAAAGTAGCAATAAAAAGACAAACCAGTGCTCAGCTGAAATATAAAAAGGAAGTTCAACTTGTGTGTGTAATACAAGAGGTATTAAGAATGCAATATAAGCATATCTTCTGCTAGCTGGGAGTTTTTTCAGAGTAAAGAAAACCGCAAAGAATAGGCATAGCAGACCTATTCCAGCTACGATTCCACCTTCAATTAACCAGAAAATAATTTCGTTATGTGGGTGTGCTACACGCTGATCGGGTAAGGTGGCATTAGGATGTGAGGCATAAAAGTCAGGCTTGCCTAGCTGCCATACTCTAATAAAACTACCAATGCCGTGGCCAAATATGGGCTGTTCTTTAAATACATTATAGGCAATGGTGTATATTCCTAAACGAGAGGAACCGGAAAATCCGGCATTAATAGCGGTAGTTTTATCAATCATGCTAGCAAGTCCGACATTACCGTGTTTACGTTCAATCGCTGTTGCACTTATCATGGCAATAACAAATATTACTAATAGTATTAGCCACCTTTTTTTATCCAGTACAATTTTATGCCATCGACTGAGGAGCAAAAGTGGTAGCGCAAGGACTAATGCTAAAACTCCTACACGAGAGCCTGAATAACTGACTATAAAGCTACTACAAGCCACTGAAAGCACTATCAAACAATATAGCCCTGATTTTCCATGCTGAACAATTGGACGACTAACTAACCATAATGCAATGATGATCGCGGTTACTTGAAAACTGGCTTGATTATTTATTTGTTGAAACATACCTGTAGGAATGCCATTAGCATTCATCGGGAGCCAAGTAGGAAGATGCTTTAGCCAAAATATTTGAGCCAGACCTACAAATGCATGGAACAAGCCAGAAAGAACAATAAAAAATAGAATTCTATCTATACGACCCTGCGTTAAGCGATGCTGAAAAAGACTCAACAGAAATAGCAGACCGCCCCAGATAAAAAGTAAACGAAATACCCAGGTTGTCGCAATTTCTACACCTGCTGAAAAGCCACTAAAGAAGACAAGAACAGGAAAAGCCATAATTAATAAATAATGCTGAGGCAGATAAAAAGAACGCTGATTAGAAAACTTATATAGTGAATAAAAACAGATAATAGAAGCAACAAACCAGATAACAATATTGTTAGGGATACGAAATCCTGTTCCACCAATATTATAATGAAAATAAAAAGGAGCAAGCAGCAATAGGGCGACTAATAACCATTCAATTGGCTTGAAGGTAGAAAAACTTCCGAATTTCATAATTATTTTAATTATTCCGCGATTAATGGCAGGTATAATGCAAGGATAGCATTGATGACTTAGTGAAACGAGGAATAATAATGAGTAGATTGATTGAACAACCTTATACTGGCGCTGCGTTATTAAATATGCCCTTGTTTAATAAAGGTAGTGCATTTAGTGATAAGGAACGTGTGGATTTTAATTTACTTGGCTTATTGCCTAAAAAACATGAGACATTACAAGAGCAAGTGGATCGTGCATACACACAATATTCAAGTTTTGATAAACCCATAAAAAAACATATTTATTTAAGATCAATGCAAGATACCAATGAAACGGTCTTTTATAGTTTAGTAGATCAACATCTTGAAGAGATGATGCCCATTATTTATACACCTGTAGTGGGTGAGGCATGTGAACGCTTTTCTGAGATTTATCGACGCGCGCGTGGTTTATTTATAGCGTATCCTGATCGTGATCAGATAGATAAAATGCTGGCTAATGTAGCTGAACAAGATATAAAAGTAATTGTGGTAACCGATGGTAGCCGTATTCTTGGTTTGGGTGATCAAGGTATTGGCGGCATGGGGATCCCTATTGGCAAACTGTCTTTATATACCGCCTGTGCAGGTATTAATCCAGAAAACACCTTACCAATAATGTTAGATGTAGGAACAAATAATCAGCAGTTATTAGAGGATACATTTTACATGGGCTGGCATCATCCACGGATTGATTCCAAACAATACGATGATTTTTTAGAAATATTTGTTAGTGCTGTAAAAAAACGCTGGCCCTCTGTGTTACTTCAGTTTGAAGATTTTGAACAAGCTAAAGCCTTACCTTTGCTTAACCGATATCGAGAGCAGATCTGCTGCTTTAATGATGATATTCAAGGAACCGCCTCTGTGGCAGTAGGAACGTTATTGGCAGCAAGTCATGTTAAAAATGAAAAGTTGTCACAGCAATGCATTGTTTTTGTCGGTGATGGTGCAGCCGGCTGTGGTATTGCAGAACAGATTGTTGTGCAAATGTGTTCAGAGGGGATCACTGAAGCACAAGCACGTAGTCAGATCTTTATGGTAGGTCGAGATGGTTTGTTAACGGATGGATCGCCTGATGTATTAGACTTCCAGCAAAACTTAACACAGAAAAAAGTTGATTTATCGGCTTGGAAATTAGCCGGTGAATATGCTTCATTAATTGAAGTAATGCAGTTTGCCAAACCGACAGTATTAATCGGCGTGTCGGGTCAACCAGGACTATTTACTGAAGATATTATCAAAGCAATGCAACAAAATTGTGAGCGACCAATAATATTTCCATTAAGTAATCCGTCGAAAAAGATTGAGGCAACACCTCAACAATTAATAGAATGGACAGATGGCCAAGCGATTATTGCTACAGGTAGCCCATTTGATGCTATTCAATACAAAGGCAAGTCTTTCCCAATTCCACAGTGTAATAATAGTTATATTTTTCCGGGGTTTGGTTTAGCGGTAGTGGCGGCGAATATCACTCGGATCACTGATGAAATGTTGATGAAATCAAGCGAGATATTGGCTGCGGCATCACCGGTTGTACTAACTGGTGAAGGCGCTTTATTGCCGCCATTAGTCGATATTGCCATTTTGAGTAAAAAGATTGCTTTTGCAGTGGCTAAAATAGCCCAAAAACAGGGCTTTGCAGATACAGTATCTGACCAAGAATTAACGGATTCGATAGAAAAAAACTTCTGGTTGCCAGAATACCGTCATTATAAGCGAGCAAAGTCTTAAAAATAAACCACAGAGGCACGGAGCACACAGAGTAATCCCTTTGTGTTCTCCGTTCCTCTGTGGTGAAATTTAAGTTAACTTAAGGATTGCCGCTGTTGTAGTAATTGCGATAAAGATTGTTCCATCTCTGTCAACTTGTCACGTTCTTTTTGAACCACTGCTTCGGGTGCTTTAGCTGTGTAGTTTTTATTGCTTAATTTACCTGAAGATTGCTTGATAAGCTTTTCTAATTTAACAATTTCTTTATCAAGTCGTTGGATCTCAGCATCTTTATCAATTAAACCCTCTAGCGGAATGAGTATTTCCATTTTGCCTACTAGAGCCGTTGAAGCAGCAGGTGCTTCACCTTCTAATAACTCGATTTTTTCTAAGTTAGCTAGACGACTTAAGAAGTCACGATTAGCTTCTAGTCGCTTTTGATCATCAGCCGTACTGTCTTTTAGCAATACCGGCAGTTGCTTTTTCGGTGGAATATTCATTTGTGAACGAATAGAGCGAATGCCGGTTACAAATTCCATCATCCATTCCATATCGGCAACAGCATTTTGATCAATTTTACTGTCGTCAGCGATGGGATAGGCTTGTGTCATAATGGTTTCGCCTGATTTACCGGCAAGTGGAGCCACTGTTTGCCAAATTTCTTCGCTAATAAAAGGCATAAAAGGGTGTGTTAGGCGTAAGACTGTTTCTAAAACACGAACCAATGTACGTCGTGTGCCACGCTTGGCGGCGGCAGATGCGTTTTCGTTATTGAGAACAGGCTTAGAAAGCTCTAAATACCAGTCACAGTAATTATTCCAGATAAAGTCATAAATACCTTGTGCGGCATGATCAAACCGATAAGCTTCAATAGCGGCGGTCACTTCTTGTTCAGTTGTTTGCAGTTTAGAAATGATCCAACGATCGGCTAGGCTTAACTCAACGTCATCATTATCAAGACCATTGTCTTGCTCCTGTGTATTCATCAATACATAACGAGCAGCATTCCATAATTTATTACAGAAATTGCGATAACCACCAATACGGCTCATATCGAAGTTAATATCACGTCCTGTTGATGCGAGTGAAGCAAAGGTAAAACGCATTGCATCGGTACCATGAGATTCGATGCCGTCAGGGAATTCTTTGCGTGTTGCTTTTTCAATTTTTTCGGCTAGTCGCGGTTGCATCATGCCTGAAGTACGTTTTGCAACTAATGATTCCAGATCAATGCCATCAATAATATCAATAGGATCCAGTACATTGCCCTTTGATTTAGACATTTTATGACCATGTGAATCACGTACTAGCCCATGAATATAAACTTCTTTAAAGGGCACATCGTCCATAAATTTAAGGCCCATCATCATCATTCTGGCCACCCAGAAGAAGATGATGTCGAAGCCTGTAACCAACACGCTGGTGGGATACCACGTTTTTAATGCTTCAGTATTTTCAGGCCAACCTAATGTTGAGAATGGCCATAAAGCAGATGAAAACCAAGTGTCTAATACATCTTCATCTTGGCGCAGAGTGATGTTGTCAGCTAAGTTATGCTTAGCACGAACAGCCGCTTCGTCATGGCCTACATAAACGACGCCATTTTCATCATACCAAGCTGGAATGCGATGTCCCCACCAAATTTGACGTGAAATGCACCAGTCTTGAATGCCGTCCATCCAGTTATAGAATGTTTTATCCCAATTGCCGGGGACAAATTTGATCTTGCCTTGTTGCACGGCTTTAACTGCAGGTTCAGCTAATACGTCAGCTTTGACATACCATTGATCGGTCAATAAAGGCTCAATGACAGCACCACTACGATCGCCGCGGGGCACCATTAATGTGTGGTCTTTAATGCTTTCTAATAAACCCAGTGCATCAAGATCTTCGACGATTTGTTTACGGGCATCATAACGATCTAGTCCCTGATATTTTTCTGGAGCCTCATCATTGATTGCGGCATCAATAGTCAGGATATTGTATTTAGGAAGATCATGGCGTTGCCCCATTTCAGCATCATTAAAGTCATGTGCTGGCGTGATTTTGACACAGCCGGTTCCAAACTCTGGATCAACATAATTATCAGCGATAACAGGAATTTTACGCCCCACTAGCGGCAAGGTAATTGTTTTGCCAATTAAGTGCTGATAGCGCTCATCATCAGGATGAACGGCAACCGCTGAATCACCCAGCATCGTTTCTGGTCGTGTGGTAGCAACCACTAAATGACCACTGCCATCTGTTAATGGATAGCGAAAATACCACATATGGCCCGCTTCTTCTTCAGATAGTACTTCTAGGTCAGATACCGCAGTGTGTAGAACAGGATCCCAATTGACTAATCGTTTGCCACGATAAATGAGACCTTCATCAAATAATTGAACAAAAACATTTTTTACAGATTCTGATAATCCATCATCCATGGTGAAGCGTTCACGCGACCAATCCATTGATGTTCCCATGCGGCGTAATTGGTTTGTGATCTCGCCACCAGACTCTTGTTTCCAATCCCAAATGCGATCAATAAATTGTTCGCGGCCTAAATCATGACGTGTTTTACCTTCGGAATTCAATTGACGTTCAACTACCATTTGGGTTGCAATACCCGCATGGTCAGTGCCTGCTTGCCATAGCGTGTTATCACCTTTCATACGATGGTAACGAATTAAGATATCCATAATAGTATCTTGGAATGCATGCCCCATATGTAGTCTTCCCGTCACATTAGGTGGCGGAAGCATAATGGCATAAGCTTCACCTTCACCTGAAGGTTTGAAATGACCACTGCGCTCCCAAGTTTGATACCAATTTTGTTCTATTGATTTGGGGTTATAGGTTTTTTGCATAGTATTTTTAAGCTTGAAATATAATGAGTAGTCGCGCATTATACAATGATGTTTAAGTATGGGACAGGGATGCACTAGATAATGTGGGATAGAATGATTTTAAAAGGTGAACAATGAATCTTTCACGGAAGATAAGTCTGACGGTTATGTTCAGTGCGATATTGGTATCATTAGTATCGTTGCTGTTTTATTTTCAATACCCAAAACGCATGCTGCTAAAGACTGAATTACAAGAATTACTCGGGCAAACATCAGCAACACTTAGCAATTATGAGAGTTATATGATGCTTGCTTCGACTGATTTGCAGACACTTTCTTATGTATTAAACGATAAATTTAGTAGCAAGGATGTAAACTCTTCTTTTGATGAAAAAATAATACAATTTGATGATGGTGCATGGCGAAACAGTCGTGAACTATTCAATGGTAAACAACAAGCAGGATTATATCTACCGCCGGATATTGAATTAACAGCGCAGAAAAAACAATTTTATTCTACGGCATTGGATGTTTTTGATGGTTTCGGTGCTTCTGCTACTGCAAATCCTATATTCAAAAATATTTGGATGTTGGGTCATGATCGTAGTGAGGTGATTTTTGATCGTGAATTTCCTAATTTCATTTATGCGATGCAAGCCGATACCGATTATACGACAACGCCGTGGATGACATTGGCATCCCCTGGTAATAACCCACAACGTACGATCAAATGGACACCGGCTTTATATGATCCCGTATCTAAAACATGGATGGCGAGTATTATTATGCCTTTGGATATGAATGATAAATGGGTAGCAAGCTTAGGTATCGATATAGGTTTAGATAAGTTTCTGTCCTTATTATATTCACAAAGCGATGAATATGAGGGTGAGCAACATTTTTTAATTGATCAGCTAGGTCATTTTATTTTAGCAGGAAAATGGCAGCAACGGTTGCTAGCAAACCCAAACACATTTCATTTGGATGATTCTGAGCATGAAGTTGCCGAAATGCTTGCCCAAGATATTGATAATATAAAACCACAACTATTAACACCGGTGATGTCGGCAGGTACACAATACCAAGTTATTGCAAGCCACATTTCTTCAAATGGCTGGCATTATTTTCGTTTGGTACCTACCAATGAAATTCTGAAGCCATTAGCTAAAAAGCTTAAAAGAACGGCAATCTTTGTTTTATTTACAGTACTTGCGTTGGGTTTGTTTGTAGATTGGACAGTACGCAGAATGGTGGCCAAACCATTATTGGAAATGGTCAAACGATCGCGTGCTTATGCAACGGGCCAATCGGCCACGCTAGACAAAATTGAAGGTGCAACTGAAATTGAAGAATTAGATCATGCGCTACGAAAAATGCATGATACGATAATGATCGATAATTTACAGCTTTTAGAATCTGAACAGAGATATCGCCAAGTGGTAACGAATATCAATGAAGTAGTGATTCAAATTGATACTAATAAAAGATGGCAATTTTTAAGCCCAGTATGGCAAGAACTATCCGGTTTTTCATTAGATGAAACGTTATATAAGCCAATAACTGATTTTTTATCGCCTATTGATAGTGAATATGTAGAACATGTACTCGAATTATTATTCTCAGGCGAACAAAATGCGTGGGAAGGCGAAGTTCGATTGAAATGCAGCGATGATCACTATATTTGGGTACAGTTCTCATTGCATCTTAATGAAGAGCCTGCTGAACAAGTTGAACAGAGTATTTATGGTACGATTGAAAACATTCATATCAGCCGGATCAAAGATGAGATTGATAAACTTATTAGAGAAACAGAACAAAAAGTACTCGTATCCAAGGTAACCGTCACAACAATCCTGGAATACATAACGGAAGAATTGGTGTATATATTGGATATTTCATCAGTGTGGGTGAAGTTGTGTGTGGACAAAAAAAGTCAGATTTTAAGCCATGCTGGTGAAGCATCTGATTTCTTATTTGAAAACGATATAACCTGGACGGGATTACATGATGAAAAAGGCCCTGTTTATAACAGTGCAAAAGAGCACTTAATTGTTAGGGTGGATGCTAATAGTGTGTTACCGGTGGAGTGGCAACAACGTCTAAATTATGATGGCATTAACGATAGTTTGTTTGTACCATTTTATATCGGTGGTGATACGAAGGCTGTTCTTGGTTTTCATGCGTCTGAGCTAGATATCTTTACCCAAGAGGTGCAATTAATATTAACTAATTTTGCAGAAAGCTTACGCCTTATTTGCAGAAAAGTTGAAGATCAAAATCTAATGCGGCTCCATCGCGCTGCTGTCGAAAAAACAGCTAATGCAATTATGATTATTGATGCAAAGGGTGATATTGAATGGGTAAATGATGCCTTTGTGAAACAGACACTATACCGTTCTGATGAAGTGCTAGGGCAAAAGCCAATAACATTAGAAGTAGAAAACACTGACAATGAACTGTGGCAGAAAGTTAAATCAGGTGCTGTTTGGAGTGGTGAGCTAAGTTATCGTAGAAAAGACGGTAGCACAATGATCGTGAACCAAACGGTAACCCCTTTATTTGATGATCTGAATGAGATAACGCACTTTATTGCAGTAAGTGAGGATATTACAGAGCGTAAAGCCAATCACCAACGTATAGCTTTTATGGCAACACACGATGAATTGACAAGCTTGCCAAATAGAACTTTATTGAATGATCGCTTGCAACAATCCATTGAGCATGCAAAACGAGAATCATTAAAAATGGCCGTATTGTTTATTGATATTGACCACTTTAAATATATCAATGATTCCTTAGGTCATCAAATTGGCGATGAATTATTGCAAATATTAGCTGTTCGGTTGCAGTCGGTATTGCGAAAAGAAGATACTGTTGCCCGTTTTGGTGGCGATGAATTTGTTGTGTTATTACCTGATATAGCTGAAATTAGTTATGTAAAATCAATAGCAACAAAATTATTAAATAAAATTAAATCACCGTATAAAATTTTAAAGCATGAACTATTGATCACTGGCAGCATTGGGATCAGCCTTTATCCGAATGATGCATCGAGCGCTAATGATTTAATTCAACAAGCTGACTCGGCTATGTATTTAGCTAAAGAGCAGGGTCGTAATAATAGTCAATTTTATACAGCTGAAATTAATGAAAAAATCACACGGAGACTTACACTAGAGAAGGCATTGAGGGAGGCTGTCGAACAACAACAGTTTGTTGTTTATTATCAGCCTAAAATTAATTTAATGACAAATCGAGTTACTGGTGTAGAGGCGCTAGTGCGCTGGCAACACCCTGAATTAGGTTTGATTTCACCAATGGAATTTATCCCTCTGGCAGAAGAAACAGGCATTATTTTAGAGCTAGGTCGATGGGTAATGGAAACAGCCTGCACGCAGATGAAAGCTTGGGAGGATGAGTTTTCTGATTTAGTGAATATGTCGATTAACGTGTCTGCACGACAATTTTGGCAAGAAGATTTTGTGGTACAAGTTGCAAATATACTGAGTGAATCGGGAGTAAGCTGCGATAAAATAGAATTTGAATTAACAGAAACGGTCGTATTAGGTGACGTCGATTCTGCAATTTTTACAATGCTTGAGCTTAAGAATATGGGGGTTTCATTAAGCATTGATGATTTTGGAACAGGCTATTCAAGTCTAAATTATTTGCAACAGTTACCTGTAGATATTTTAAAAATAGACCGTACTTTTATCAGTAATTTAGGCAAAGGTAATACAGATCATGCCGTTGTTCGCTCGATTTTAGCATTAGCAAACAACTTTAAATTGCGGGTGGTGGCAGAAGGTATAGAAACAGCTGAACAACAGCAAATATTAACGACATTGGGTTGCCATTATGGGCAAGGTTATTACTTCTGCGTACCGATGGATGCTGAGGGTGTTATGAAGCACATAGCCCAGCAGAAAGATGCGCAATTTACATTATGGAATGATGGCTGACGTTAGATTGTAAAGGTTTCTAATTCATAACCACGCTGTTGATAAAACCGATAACGCGTTCGACCAGCTGTTTTAATTGTTGAATCTTCATTTATAAATTCAGCTACCCGCTCAAATTGACTAAAAAAAGTAGGCTGCTCACTCGCTAAATTAATTAATAAATTCATCAGTCGTGGTGGTGTCGCATTGTGGCTGACCAAAATAGGGCTGTGCTCGTCCGTACTGTCATTATTCACTATCTGATGAGGAATAAAACTATCACTGCGAAAAGACCATAAATCTTGATTGAATTGTATTGTTTGTTCCTCGCTTTCTGTGTGAACATAGATCTGGTGTCCCTGATAATAGGCCTTTTCAATTAATCGGCAGGCGAATACCTGCCGATCTTGTTCGTTGTCACCTTTTAGAACATAAAAGCTAATGCGGGTCATTTATTTTTCAGCGATATGATTGAGCAAGAATTGCACTAATAGAGGAACAGGTCTACCCGTTGCTCCCTTCGCTTTTCCACCTTTCCATGCCGTTCCGGCAATATCAAGATGCGCCCAGTTAAAATCCTTAGTGAATCGAGATAAGAAACATGCCGCAGTTACACTACCAGCCTCTTTGCCACCAATATTAGCAATGTCTGCAAAGTTACTATCAAGTTGCTGTTGATAATCATCCCAAATTGGCAACTGCCATACACGATCGTAGCTATCATTACCTGCTTGTAGTAATTGATCAGCTAATTGTTGATTATTAGCCATTAATCCACTTGCTTGGCTTCCTAATGCAACAATAATAGCACCGGTAAGGGTGGCAATATCAATAACAACTTCGGGTTCAAAGCGTGCACTATAGGTGAGAGCATCACATAATATTAACCGGCCTTCAGCATCGGTATTTAGAATTTCGATTGTTTTCCCCGCCATACTAGTAACAATGTCACCAGGCTTGTTAGCATCGCCATCAGGCAGGTTTTCAGAGCTAGGAACTACACCGACTACATTAATCGGTAAATTCAATTCAGCGATGGCTGAAATGGTGCCAAATACGCTTGCAGCACCACACATGTCATATTTCATTTCATCCATAGCTTGTGATGGTTTAAGTGAGATGCCACCAGCATCAAATGTTAAGCCTTTTCCCACTAATACGATGGGGCGGGTATCGCCATTGCCTTGATAGTTCATTGTTATAAGCTTGGCGGGTTCGCGGCTTCCACGAGAAACAGATAATAGTGAGCCCATTCCGAGATCCGCCATCTCTGCTTCATTAAGAATGGTGGTCGTTATTGAATTAAAACGGTTTGATAGCTCTAGTGCTTGCTGGGCAAGGTAGCTAGGCGTACAAATATTTCCAGGTAAATTGCTTAGTTCGCGTGCCAATGTCATACCATTACTAATGGCTTGCCCTGAAAGAGCCGCCTGAGTAGCATCGGATTCATCAAACAAGCTAATCGATTCTAAAGGGAAGTCTTGAGGTTTAACATCACTTTTAGTTTGAGTATATTTATATAAAACGGCTTCAGTAGAGATTGCAGTTTGGCGAACTTTCCATTCTAATGGGCGGGATTGAACGTTAATTTCTGTAAGACAACTGGTCGCATGACGAATAGCGGATGAATTCAACACTGATGCCATAGCAGTAAGAGCGCTGATATAGTCATTTTCTGAAGTTTTGTCTTTTTTACCACAGCCCAGTAGTAGTACGCGAGGACTTGCGATGCCATGAATATCTTGCAGTAATAATGATTGACCGGGTTTTCCAGTGATATCACCACGTGAGATGATACGGCTAATTTCATCATTACTTTTTTTATTAAGTGAAGAAGCACTTAGGCTAAGCTCACTGTTCTCAAAAACAGCAACGACAAGACAGTCTGTCTCTATAGTTGCGGGTGCTGTTGTTGTGGCCAAATACTGCATGGATTTCTCCTGTGAATTATATTAAGGTGTAGCTGATTCAATATCCATAATACAAGCATCTTGATGTATTATAGATACGTAAAGAAACTATTCTAACCAAGACTACCAAATAATGCTTGCCATTCGTCAAATTTCATCACGATACCTTTCTATTCTTGACCGTTATTTATGGAAAGAATTTAGCTTGAACTTGTTCGCTGTGATCTGTGTGCTGTGGTTGATATTTGTAGCGATTCGTTTTTCACGCTATTTAGCCCAAGCAGCTACAGGCAGTTTGCCTAGTGATGTCATTTTTACCTTATTAGGATACAGCTCTTTAGATGCTTTTTCATTGTTATTACCGATAGGGACATTTTTTGCCATAATGTTAACGTTAAGTCGGATGAATGCAGACAATGAATTGACGGTTATTGCGACCTGTGGTGTCTCTGACAATAGACTGGTTCGTAATGTAGTCATCTTTTCAGGTGTCATTGCACTCATAGTGGCAGTGTTGGTTTTTATTGTTATTCCAACGGTGTTATCAGATCGATATGAATTAGAGCAAAGATCAAAAATGACAGCAGAGACCAGTGGTCTGATCGCGGGTACATTTAAAGAAAGTCGCCATGGTGAATGGACGTTTTATTCTCAAAACTTGAATGCTGATTCCGGTAGTATGGAGAATATATTTATAGAAATTCATCGTGCCAACCATCGCCCTCTAGTGTTTCGAGCTTTACAAGGGCGGTTTGATATTGATTCATCAACGGGTGACAAATACTTGATATTAGAAGATGGTTACCGCTATGAAGGACAAGCGGGTGAACTGGATTTTACTATTGCAAAATATGCTACGCATAGGATGTTAATAGAAAAGGGCGAAGTCAATCAAATAGAGGAGCAACTTAAAGCGGTTCCTTCATTGCTGTTATGGCAACGTGGGGATTTAAGTGATTTGGCAGAGTTACAATGGCGCACGTCGACGGTCATTATGACGATTATTTTGGCTTTAATGGCAATAAATTTAGCTAAAGTAGCGCCACGACAAGGGCGCTACGCTGGCTTTTTCCCGGCCATACTAATTTATATTATTTATAGTAATTTATTAGGTGTGACTCAAGTTTGGGTTTCAAGCAGTGTTATGCCTCCCTGGTTAGGAATGCTATGGGTTCATCTACTAATGATGTTGATTTTAGTAACTATGATGAACTGGCTCAAAATACGTCGCTATTTATCGCAAAAGCAAAAATATAAGGCTGAGCAATGAAAATTTTACACCGTCACATTGCCGAAACTGTACTAATGAGTACCTTGTTAGTACTGATTGTATTGCTTGCCTTATATAGTTTTATGGATTTTATAAATGAATTAGATGAATATGGCAGAGGGAGTTATGGGCTTACAGAAATAGCGACTTATCTTGCTTTAACGATGCCTAAGAGGATCTATAATCTATTTCCGATAGCCGCATTACTTGGCAGTGTTATTGGCTTGGGAACACTAGCGAGTCAAAGTGAATTGGTCGCTATGCGAGCAGCAGGTATATCGATACAAAAGATTAATAAAGCAGTTGCAGTAATTGCATTGAGCTTAATGATGCTTAGTTTTTTTATTGGTGAAGTTATACAGCCTGTAGCGGAAGAAAAAGCACAAACCAGCCGCTCAGTAGCACAGACAGGCATAATTGGGATGCAATCTTTTTATGGTTTTTGGACACGAGATAATCTGCATTTTAATCATATCAATCGCATATTGGATAATGGACGTCTTGAAGGGGTAACTATCTATGAGTTTGATCCTGAAAACCGTTTACGCGTTCTTACAAAAGCAAAAGAAGCTGTCTACCAAAATGACGAATGGCTATTGACTGATGTGATTCAAAGTATAATTAATGAGCAGGGAATAGAGGTGCAGGTTATTAAGCGTGCACTGTGGCATTCTCCCTTAAATCCAGCAATAGCGAATATTGTCATTCTCGATCCTGAATTTTTATCAGGATGGGAATTATATAAATATATATCTTATTTAAAAGAAAACGAGCAGTCTGCGGAAAAATATCAAATTGCATTTTGGGCAAAAATAATGATGCCAATTAATACGGCAGTGATGGTCTTTCTTGCAGTGCCTTTTGTTTTTGGACCATTACGATCAAGCTCAATAGGAGGACGTATAGTCGCCGGTGCGCTAGTGGGCATTAGTTTTCAATTATTTAATCAGACTTTTCAGCATATTGGTTTAGTCTTTGGCGTTTTTCCATGGCTAGTGGCCATGATCCCCACACTTGTTTTTTCTGTATTGGCTTGGTATTTTATGAGGAAAATTTACTAAAATTTATAGGCATAAAAAAACCGCTTAGTTTTACCTAAGCGGTTGATTTGTATGGCGTCCCCAAGGGGGTTCGAACCCCTGTTACCGCCGTGAAAGGGCAGTGTCCTAGGCCTCTAGACGATGGGGACCTAAAACTGTTACTTTCGGCATAAGCTGGTGGAGCTAGACGGGATCGAACCGTCGACCTCTTCACTGCCAGCGAAGCGCTCTCCCAGCTGAGCTATAGCCCCCCGAAAGGAAGCGCATACTATAGGGATTAGTTGTTTTTATGTCAACAATAACTTTGAAAAAAGATCTATAACCTTGAATAAGGTACGGAGATATTACTGAACACAAGCAATATTTTACATAAGAATACATTTATAAGTTACTGTTTAATAGTATTAGCTATTATTTTAAAGTTTTAATAATAGTCGTATAACTTGGAAAAATGATGAATTTATGCGATAAAGAACTAATCATTATTTTGCTTTTAGGCTTAGATCTAAGGCTGAATCTATTTTAAGGATCATTATGCGCAAGGGCTTTATTTTAATTGGCTTTATTTTCTTCGGGTTTAGTGTAGTTGTGCTGGCCGAGTTAAATGGGCAGCAATGTGATTCTATCAATAACACAAATTTTCTTCCTCCTGTAAAAAATCCACAAGAAACAGAAGTTGATGTCAAGGCAGATGATGCCCAGCTTATTGAAAATGGTATATCTGTCTTTACTGGCAATGTTATCGTAAATCGGGGGGGGCAAGAATTAAAAGCAGATAGAGCGACCTACAATCAAATTTCTGGTGATGTTACGGCGCAAGGTGATATTCAAATTCGTGATAGTGAAATTATTTTGCATGCACAACAAGCAGAATGGGATTTATCGAAGGATTCAGGAAAACTACTTGATGCGGAGTATCAGCTACGCAAAAATCATGCGCGAGGAAGTGCTGACAGTGTTTATAGACAGGGCGTTGAAAGCACGAGATTAAAAGGGGCAAGCTATACTACGTGTAAAGTCGGTGATAATGCATGGTTGTTGGAGTCATCAAATGTTCATCTGGATCATGTCAAAAATGTCGGCGTGGCGCGTAATGTAAAGATACGGTTGGCTAACGTTCCGGTTTTTTATACACCTTACCTCAGCTTTCCATTAAGTGATGAACGAAAATCTGGCTTTTTAACACCTTCTTTAGGTAATTCAGATGCCACAGGTTTTGAGCTACAAACACCGTATTATTGGAATATTGCACCAGATAAAGATGCCACCATCACCCCTAGGTATATGTCAGATCGAGGTTTAATGTTAAATTCTGAATTTCGTTATTTATATAGAAGGCATAAAGGGAAAATTGATGCAGGCTTCTTGCTTAATGATCAACTGAAAAGGGCAAATGGCCGATTAAACCCTAACTATAAAGATGATCGCAAACATTTTTCTCTACAACATTCAGGTTATTTTTTATCTCATTGGAATACAAATATAGATTACAACTATGTATCAGACGATAATTATCTAGAAGACTTTGGTTCGAATTTAAGCTTAGCAAGCACCACACATTTGAATCGTCAGCTGACTATTGCTTATGCGGGAAATAATTGGGACTTCACAGGGAAACTACAAGGCTATCAAACGCTTACTAATGCAAATGCACCTTATCAGAAATTACCTCAATTAAGGCTAACGAGCTCCTTTCCTACACAATTTATGGGTATAAGGTATGGCGTGAAAGCGGAATTTGTTGATTTTGATCATTCCGATAAGGTTTCAGGTCAGCGTCTTGATATCGAACCTTCTCTTAGCTTGCCATGGTCATCACCATCAGCATTTGTTACGCCAAGAATAGCACTTAGGCACACACGCTACAGGCTAACTGATAATGTCACAACAGCCATTGATAAAAAACCAACAAGAACAGCGCCCGTTGTTAGTTTAGATAGTGGACTTTTCTTTGATCGTGAGATGCAACTGGCAAAGACTAGCTATCTTCACACGCTAGAGCCGCGTGCATTCTATTTATATATTCCAGAGCGAAATCAAGATGATATTCCCGTGTTTGATAGTAGTTTACGCACCTTTAATATAGGGCAGTTGTTTGCCTATGATCGCTTTTCGGGAACAGATCGCATAGGTGACGCTAATCAACTATCAATTGCACTGACATCTCGTATTATTAATCAACAAACTGGCCGTGAATCTTTCCATATAACTCTAGGGCAAATTCAGTATTTTCAGAATCGAAAAGTAACACTGAACAATACAGCAAAAGAAACACGGTCAAGTTCTGATTTAGTGGCCGAAGTTGCAGCGTCATTGGCTAAAGAATGGATTGTGCGAGGTGAAATGCAGTGGGATCCTGATCAAAGCAAAACCAATATGTCAGCGGTGCGATTACAATATCGATCAGACAATGGTAGGATCTTAAACTTTTCACATCGTTACCGACGCGATAATGTGAGTAATATCGCAGGATTAGAGCAACTAGATATTTCAGCGCGTTTACCCATCACTAAACAATGGAGTGTCGTTGGTCGATGGTACCGTTCATTAAAAGAAAATCAAACATTAGAAACACTGGCAGGAGTTGAATATGATAGTTGCTGCTGGGCAACACGATTGGTTGTGCGAGACTATGTAAACAATACGTTTGATAGTAACCGGAATTTGGCAATATTTTTTCAGATCGAGCTAAAAGGGCTTGGCAATTTTGGGCAAAGAGCCGATAGCTTATTAGAAAATAGCATTTTGGGATATGGTGCTGGTTTGTAATTGAGCAGGATCAGAAGTCTCTGTATTTATCTGCAATGTAATTCTGAAACCTACAAATTGAATGGGCACGGGTATATACCC
>CAYSGK010000007.1:18756-25095 GCA_964430395.1 uncultured Methylophaga sp. | reverse complement strand
AGGCCTATTGGTAATGGCCTTTTCAGATGATACAATTGATTTTAAGATTAAACACGGATAACTATTATGGCTTATATTCAACGAGATAACATGGGGAATATTGTTGCAATCTTTGATGAAAAACGAAGTAACGCACAAGAATATCTAGCTCTAGATAATCCTGAATTAATAAAATACATAACGCATTCTGCAAAAAGTGATGATGCCAAAGCTATCTTAGCTGAGTCCGATCTAAACTTAATACGTGTAATTGAAGATCTTATCTACACACTTATTGATAAAAAAGTAATTTTATTTACGGATCTACCCATAGCTGCACGGGAAAAGTTGGTGAATAGAGAGGCCGTACGAGGACATCTCACTAACCTTGATAATCTTGTAGATGATAACGAAGGCCTACTTTAGAGCTTTTCCAGCAGCTTACTTATCACTCTTATTTCTATATTTTACAATCGGCTGCCGTTTAGCCATCCTGTTCTTATCCGTTGATTTTTTCTTTTTTCCTTTAAAAGGATTGTCGCCTTTCTTAAAATCAATCACTATCGGCGTACCGTGTAATTTCAACACTTCCCTAAACGTATTTTCCAGATAACGTTTATAACTATTCGGGGTTGCATCGGTCTGATTACCGTGAATAATAATACGTGGCGGGTTTTTACCGCCTAAATGCGCGTAGCGGAACTTAATTCGACGCCCATGAACTAGGGGTGGTTGATGATCTGACACCGCATCTTCTAGCACCCGTGTGAGTCGTGGTGTTGGGATCTGCGACATCGCTGAACTATATGCTTGCTTTACCGATTTAAATAATAAACCTACGCCGCTACCATGTAATGCCGAAATAAAATGAGTATTGGCAAAATGTAAAAAAGGCAGGCGGCGTTCCACATTAGATGTCACCCATTCACGCTCTTCTTTATCTAAACCATCCCATTTATTCACTGCAATCACAACTGCACGACCACTTTGGATAATCAAACCGGCTAAATGCAAGTCTTGCTCAACAATTCCTTCATGTGCATCCAATACTAACAGCACGACATTGGCATCTTCAAGCGCTTGTAATGTTTTTACAATGCTAAATTTTTCTAACATTTCTGACACTTTTGAGCGCCTTCGTACACCGGCGGTATCAATTAACGTATATTCAGTGCCATCTTTCTCAAAGGGAATATGAATGCTGTCGCGTGTTGTGCCAGGTTCATCAAAAGCGACAACGCGCTCTTCACCCATAATACGATTAATCAATGTAGACTTGCCGACATTGGGCCGACCTAGCACTGCAAGACGAATACCTTTGTCTTGCACATCATTATCGTGTTCAATACCAATATCTTCTTTTAGCACACTGGGCACGCGCTGTTTAAGTTCGTCTATCAGAGGCGCAATACCCCTCCCTTGAGAGGCTGAAATCACTTGTGGCTCACCTAAACCAATGGCATAAAACTCTGCCGCAATAATTTCTTTTTGTTCGCCTTCTGCTTTGTTAATGATCAGGATAGTGGGTTTATCAATACTGCGTAATTGTTGGGCAATCACTTCATCGTCACCCAACAAACCAGCGCGGCCATCTACCAAAAAGAAAACTAAATCTGCTTCTTCTATTGCTAAATCAGCTTGTTTACGCATCAAATCAGACATATCATCGGCTTGATCTGTTAAACCACCGGTATCAATTAAAATGAAGTCACAGCCATCATTTTTAACCGTGCCATAGATCCGGTCTCGTGTTAAGCCTGAAATATCTGCAACAAGAGCATCTCGGCGATGAGTTAATCGGTTAAATAAAGTGGATTTTCCGACATTTGGCCGGCCCACTAAAGCTACAACAGCCTTCATTTATTGAACCCTGAAGGCCGTTAATTCACCATCATTAGCAAGAATATAAATAATCCCGTCCTTCACAACAGGTTTACCTCGAATAGCCGACTTTGAAATATTTGTACGTGCAACAAAACGGCCATCATCTCGTGAAAGCCAGTGCACATAGCCTTCAAAATCACCGACTATAATTTGGTTACCTGCTACAACCGGAGCCGTGAGTTTACGTCGTAATAAACGCGTTTGCCGCCAAAGTGCATCTCGGCCTTGTAGCGCCCAAACATAATCTGCATCATCACTGATATAAACAGTATCACTGTCAGCAACATCTAAACCTGCGCGGGAAGACATATCGCGCGCCCACAATTTCTGGCCACTTTCAAGATCAAAAGCAGCCACTTGGCCATGATATGCCACGGCATACACAATTCCATCCTTAATGACGGGGGCAGAATCAATATCAACTAATCTGTCTAGCTCTGATCGGCCTCTTGGTACCGCCACACTTTTTTCCCAAATAACTTGACCGTCCTGAATGGATAAGGCTACAAGTTTACCATTGGCATACCCTGCAATAACTTTATCATCAACAAGTACTGCAGCGCTTGCTCCACGTAAACTTAGCAAGGGTACTTTTCGCTGATAATTCCATAATACAGATCCATCTGTAGCAGACATGCCACGCATTCTACCATCCGCTGTTCGGGCAACCACAACTCCACTTGCTGCTTTTGGGGGGGCGAGCACCTCACTTGTCAGTTGTTGTTTCCATAATAAATCACCATTGGTCTCGTTTAAGGCCAGAATTTCACCTTCTTGCGTACCTATCAGTATTAAACCTTCTCCACCGCCTGCACCCGTAATAACAGGGGCATCCAATGACACCTGCCATAGTCTCCTGCCTGTTACAGCATTATAGGCACTAACATCACCTTCATAATCTACAACAACAGCCATCTCATTCTGTAACCACACCGCAATATCACTGTAATCGCTATCACTACCGCCACCGGTATCTGTTGACCATAATTTCTCAGGGGTAAACTCTGCCGTGAATTCAACTAATTCCGTAGGAGGTAGCTCATGTGACTCTTCTTGTAACCAGCCTTTTACAGTTCCACAAGCACTTAGTCCCATAAACATGACTGTCAATGGTATTAATAGAGCAATTTTGTTTATCTTACCCATTATTTTCAACGGCTAAATCATCTAGTTTAATTTGTAATATAGCTAAGCGCGGTTCACCTTGTTCTAAACCTTTCAATGCTATTTGATAGGCACTACGCGCATCTGACTTTTTGCCCATCGCTAAATAAATATCACCTTGTAGCTCAGCAAATAACGATGAAAAACTGGATAATTGTGACTCTTTAGCTAATTTAAGTGCTTGCTCATAATGTGCTTCATCAAGCAATATTTTTGCTTGTCGCAATCGTGCTAATTCAAGATGACCGCTAAGTGATGCATGATCACTTACCCATTCTAAATATAATTTGGCGGCTTCCTTATCATCATTTTTCACTGCCTGTGATGCCATATCTAGTGCGGCAAAGATGGCATAAGGTGTATTAGAAAAATCACTAAATAATTTTTGAGTAAGCTTATCTGCTTCCGCAGGCTGCTGCTGTTGTATTGCTTGAGTCACACGCTGATATGTTGTTGAGGCATTTTCAGCCAGTGTCTGTTTATAATTTATCCAGTAACGTCCACCAAAAATTACAGCGCCACCTAATATACAACCTAAAATAACTGAACGTCCGTTTTCTCGCCACCAACGCTTTATATCTTCGCCTTTTTCCTCATCCGATGCATAAATATCCACATCCACTCTCCTCAAATATTCGGTTTAGCCACAGTTAGTTTATCGCCGTGATAAAAGCATGGAATTATACGTTAAACCTCAAAGATACCCAAATTACTCGAAAATATAAGCTAGCGTAACCATAGAAACCCAGCACTATTGATTAAACGCCCATCATGACCTAATATGGTGCACTGGTATTAAAATAGTAATAATGAATACTCTTATCTTGTATAAATTATGTCCATTTTGGTGCATTTTCATTTTATATTAAATATGAAGGAGCTACTGTGCAATCATCAACTGATGTTCTATTTATTCTTCTTGGCGCCATTATGGTGTTAGCCATGCATGCTGGTTTTGCCTTTCTTGAAGTGGGTACAGTTCGCAAAAAAAATCAAGTTAATGCGCTAGTAAAAATCATTATGGACTTTGCCATTTCGAGCATTGCCTACTTTTTTATAGGTTATACCATTGCTTACGGACTAAACTTTCTGCAAGCCGCACCCGCTTTAGTAGAAAGCAATGGCTATGCCCTAGTAAAATTCTTCTTTTTATTAACCTTTGCCGCAGCTATTCCTGCCATTGTTTCGGGCGGTATTGCTGAACGCGCAAAATTTAATCCTCAACTAATAGCTACATTCTTCTTGGCCGGTTTCATTTATCCTTTATTCGAAGGCATTAGCTGGAATGGATTATTTGGCTTTCAAGCATGGTTAAATGGTAATTTTGGAGCTGATTTTCATGATTTTGCAGGGTCAATTGTTGTGCATGCAGTGGGGGGCTGGATTGCTCTTGCTGCAGTATTACACTTGGGCCCTCGTCATGGTCGTTATGGTAAAAATGGTGAAGTTTTTGCTCATCCTCCATCAAATATTCCCTTTCTCGCACTTGGCGCATGGATCTTAACCGTCGGTTGGTTTGGCTTTAATGTTATGTCAGCGCAAGAAATCGATGGTATCAGTGGTTTAGTGGCTATTAACTCACTTATGGCCATGGTTGGCGGAACACTTGTCGCCTGTTTAGTGAGTCGAAATGACCCTGGTTTTGTTCATAATGGTCCGCTGGCAGGTCTGGTTGCGGTTTGTGCCGGTTCCGATATTATGCATCCACTCGGCGCATTAATTACCGGTGGTATTGCTGGTGGTTTATTTGTTTATATGTTTACTCTTACCCAAAACAAATGGAAAATCGATGATGTGTTAGGTGTATGGCCATTACATGGCCTATGTGGTGTTTGGGGTGGGCTTGCTGCGGGGATCTTTGGACAAATAGCATTAGGAGGCCGAGGAGGAGTCAGCTTTACATCACAATTCCTTGGAACACTTTTAGGCATCACCATCGCTTTTGGCGGTGGCTACATTGTTTATGGCATTCTGAAACAGCTAATGGGGCTACGTTTAACTCAAGAAGAAGAATATAATGGCGCCGATATCACTATTCATAGAATTAGTTCTACAGAAGATTAATAGCGCTAGGAACTAGCTAAAAATGTTCAAAGACTAGGAATAATTTGGTAAAATTAAAATAGGTATTACCGAATTATTCCGCCCTCTTGCTTATCTAAGAATTGAATCATAACGTCTAATTCTGTTTTCTGTTGATTGATAGTCTCGATCTGATTATGGGCAGTTTCAATACCTAAACCAGAACGATATATGAGTTTGTATGCCTGACGGATATTCTTAATTTGCACATCAGAAAACTGGCGTCTACGTAAACCTTCTACATTAATGCCAATAGGTTTTGCCATATGGCCTGACACTAAAACATAAGGTGGCACATTACGCGAAATCACACTAGCCATTGCACTAAAAGAATAAGCTCCCATGGTATTAAATTGGCTAATAAGTGTAAAACCACCTAGGATCACAAAATCGTCAATTACAACGTGACCCGCTAATGAAGCATTATTAGCTAATATAGTCTCATTGCCAACAATACAATCATGAGCAATATGTACATAAGCCATAATCCAATTATCATGACCTATTTTAGTTATGCCACCACCTTGAACTGTGCCCCGATTAATGGTGACATTTTCACGTATAAGATTATTATTTCCTATCTCTAGCGTCGTTGATTCTCCAGCATATTTTTTATCTTGCGGATCTTCACCCACAGATGAAAATTGATAAATTTTATTATTTTCACCAATTTTTGTCGGGCCTTTTATAACTACATGCGATTCAATTACGCTACCGGCCCCTATTTCAACATCAGCGCCAATAATAGAATAGGGACCAATTGTGACATCATTAGCAATTATTGCAGATGGATCGACAATAGCTGTCGGGTGGATCATTTTGGCATATCTTGATCAACACACATAATATCAGCGCTAACAGCTACTTCACCATCTACTGTAGCAATACAGCTAAAACGCCAGAAATTACGTTTGTTTTTCACTAATTTTACTTCTAACCTTAACTGATCACCAGGTTCGACTGGCCGCTTAAATTTAGCGTTATCAATTGACGCCAAATAATATAAGGAATTGTCCGAAGGTAAATCTTCAACTGATTTAAAAGCTAATAATCCAGTAGCTTGAGCTAGAGCTTCTAAGATTAATACGCCTGGCATGATAGATCTTTTAGGAAAATGGCCAGTAAAATGGGGCTCATTGAAAGTCACATTTTTAATGCCAACTAAATGCTCGCGAGGCGTAAATTCAATTACCTTATCAATTAACAACATAGGATATCTATGCGGAAGAA
>CAYSGK010000007.1:0-18656 GCA_964430395.1 uncultured Methylophaga sp. | reverse complement strand
GGCGTAAATTCAATTACCTTATCAATTAACAACATAGGATATCTATGCGGAAGAAGTCGTTGAATCTCATGTATGTCAATTCTATTCAATGTTTTTGTATCCTCTATTTTTGACTGAAAATATATCTTCCAATGATAATCGTATAACTTTAGCTAGTTTTGAGTTGTTTTTCTAATTGTTTAACGCGATCAGCTAATACATCCATTTGTCGATAGCGAACAACATTGCGATGCCATTGTTTAGTCGGTTCAGCAGGGATCCCAGATGAATAGGAGCCAGGCTGTGTAATTGATTTTGTTACCATAGTGTAGCCGGTAATCATTACATTATCAGTAATTTTGATATGGCCCGCCATTGCAACGCCACCACCGATAATACAATTCTTGCCAATATGAGTGCTTCCCGCAATGCCCACACAGCCAGCAATAACCGTATTCTCACCAATAATGACATTATGAGCTATTTGAATTTGGTTATCCAGCTTAACATTGTTTCCAATTTCTGTATTTTCAATGGCACCACGGTCAATGGTCGTATTTGCTCCAATTTCAACATCGTCACCAATCACGACACTACCGACTTGTGGCACCTTGATCCAATGCCCTTTATCATTAGCAATACCAAAACCATCTGCACCTATTACAACCCCAGGGTGAAGCAAACATCGTGCACCTATTTCAATATTTTCACATAAGGTAATATTAGCTGTCAGATGTGTGTATTCACCAAGTATGCATCCTTCTTTTATAACACATCCTGGCCCTATAATTGATTTTGCCCCGATGACAACACCCGATTCAATAACCGCCTGTGAGCCAATATTTGCCGTAGAATGGATGCTAGCATCACTTGCAACTGATGCCGTAGGATCAATACCTCCCACACACTGTTTAGCTGGCGTCAATAGTGTTGCAGCTTTTGCATAAGCAACATAAGCATCTTTAACAACAATACAATTACACGGTGCTTTATCTGCAAGATCTTTTTGAATAATAACTGCGCCTGCATGCGACGCAGATAAATATTTATAATATTTTTTATTTGATAAAAAACTAATTTGATTAGATCTTGCATTCTGCAGTGTTGCAAAGCTATCAATGGAAAAGGCTGGATCACCTATTACTTCACCATCTACATGATCCGCTATTTGAGCTAATGTCCACGCCACAGCTCTAACTCACTTTTTCGATTTTAATATCTCTAATACCCTATCAGTCATATTGACAGCATCACTTGCAAAAATAACGCCTTGGTAAATCACAAGATCGTATGATTCTTTTTTCGCTAAATCAACAATGGTTTGCGCGATCTCTTTTTCTAATTTGCGTAACTCTTCATTTCGACGAATAGATAAATCTTCACTATATTCATCACCTAGCCGTTTTAACTCACGCTGTTCACTTAAAAGACTCCGTTCTTTTGTTTTGCGTTCATCTGCACTTAAAATAGCACCATCTTTAGTTAATTTAGCTTGCCGTGCACGTAAATTTTTCACTTTCTTTTCTAGTGATTTACTACGTGTGGAAAATTCTTTTTCAAGCCTTGCTAAAGCCTTTGCTTTTTGTGGTGATTTATCCAATACCAATGCAGCATTCACTACACCAATTTTAAGATCTGCAGCACTCACTGTTAAAGAGGGTACAAGCAAAACTGTAGCCAAAAAGGCACCAATAATTTTAAATTTTCTCACTTTTATTTTCTCCGATATTGTTTTAGTAATTAAAATGTAGAACCTAATGAGAACTGAAAAGTTTCCTCTTCATCACCAGTTTGTTTATTGAAGGGTTTCGCATAACTGACTGTCATTGCACCAAAGGGGGATATCCATACCGCACCGACACCTGCAGAATAACGCATTAGACTTGAATCAAAGTTCTGATGAACATCAAAAACATTACCCACATCAGTAAATGCACTAAGCCTAAAGGACTTTAATGTTTTCTTCAAGAATGGTACAGGGAAAATTAATTCCGCCCCGCCTGTCACTAAGAAGTTTCCACCTAATGGTTGGTTGTCTTCTCTAACACCTAGCGTATTTGTTCTAAAGCCACGTACACTCCGGATCCCACCCGCATAGAAATTTTGGAAAAATGGGAACTCACTCGTGCTACCGTATGCATCGCCATAACCGAGGTTACCTTTTAATGCTAAGGTGAAGGTATCTGACAAAGGATGAAACCACTTGTTTCTATAACGTAGCTTATAATATTGTAATGACCCACCAGGAATAGCAACTTCAGCAGAGACACTTTGAGACATTCCCCGTGTGGGTAAAATTGCATTATCGCGCGTATCACTTGACCAACCTAGCGTGACCGACCATGTATCAAAACTTTTGCCTTCTTTTGCAACAAAATCACTATACCGTTGAATGGTATTACTTGAAGGAAGCTTAAGATCAGTGTTTTCATAACCTAATGATAAATTTATTCGGTTAACTTCACTAATTGGAATACCAAAACTAACGTCTCCGCCATACACGTCAGTACTAAATCTAGCAAGGTTAGCTTGAGTGGTATCTGTTTGCCGGAAAAACGCATTAAATCCTTGACTAATACCATCGACAGTCACAAATGGATTGGTATAACCAAGACTATAAACAGTATTTACTTTACTATTATTAAATCCAAAACTAATATGCTTACCGCTACCTAAAAAGTTTTTTTGTACGATATTGGCATTAAATATTAACCCATCTGATTGTGAAAAACCCAAGCCCGCCGATAAACTACCAGATGGTGTTTCTGAGACATTAAAATCAAGATCGACTTGATCGGCTGTTCCAGGCACTGGAATTGTTTCGACATTCACATCATCAAAATAGCCTAAACGCTTAATGCGTGCTCGTGATTGATCAACCTTGGAAGTGGAGATCCATGATGATTCTTGTTGACGCATTTCACGACGTAATACTTCATCACGTGTTTTGCTATTCCCCGCAATATTTATCCGCCTCACATAAGCTCTACGACCTGGATCAATAAAGAAGGTTAATGTCACTTCTTGATTCTGTTTATCAATAGTGGGCACTGCGTTTACATTCGCAAAGGCATAACCATCGTCACCCAATCTGTCAGTTAAATTCTCGGTACTTTTAGTAATAGCTTTACGTGAAAATACCGCATCTTTTTTGATTGTAACCAAATCGAATAATTCATTTTCAGGGACAATCAAATTGCCTGCTAACCGTACTTCCTTAACTTTGTAACGCTTGCCTTCTTGTATATTAATAGTAATATACATTTGCTTCTTATCATCCGTAATCGAAACCTGGGTTGATTCAACTGAGAAGTCAACATAACCTCGATCCAGATAAAATGATCGTAGTGTCTCTAGATCTGCCGATAATTTCTGCCGTGAATATTGGTTATCATGAGTAAATGAAGAGAATAGGCCTCCGGTGGTTGATTCAAAATCTTCCGTCAGTTCATCCTCATCAAAAGATGTATTGCCGACAATATTAATGCTAGCAATGGTGGCCACAATACCTTCAGCCATATTAATGCGAATAGCAACGCGGTTCCTATCTAATGGTGTCACATCTGAGCTGATAGCAACACCATATTTTCCACGGCTAAAATATTGCCGTTCCAATTCAAGTTCAACACGTTCCAAGATCGCTTTTTGAAACACCTGACCTTCTGCAAAGCCCATTCGGCTTAATGATTTTGACAACTCTTTGCTATCAAGATCTTTGTTCCCAATAAATTCAATACTAGAAATTGCAGGACGCTCACTTACCGTAATAACAAGCACACCTTCTTGTTCATCAACAGCAACATCATTAAAGTATTTAGATTTAAAAAGTGCTCGAATAATATTTTTTGCATCTTTATCTGTCATTTCATCACCGACTTTAACGGGTAAGAAATTAAATACCGTACCGGCAGATATTCGTTGCAAGCCCTCTACGCGAATATCTTTAATTTTAAACGGTTCTGCAATAGCTGCACCGGTAAGTAATAAAAATGCGAGAGATAAAAGTAATTTATTCATTATTTGCTTTAAAATAGGCATATTCGGACAGTCTAGTTTACCTGTAAATACGCTAAGATCCAAACAGTCTTGATAAGTCATTGAAAAAAGCCAAAAACATCAATGATAAAAGCAAAAACATGCCCACTTTCTGGCCTTGTAATTGTGCACTTTCTGATAATGGCTTGCCTTTTAGCCATTCTATTAAATTCATCATTAAATGACCACCATCTAAGATCGGGATGGGTAGCAAATTTAATATTCCTAAACTCACGCTAATCATCGCCAGAAAATAGATAAAAGAAGTTAATCCTTGTTTTGCTGATGTACCTGCTATTTGAGCAATTGTAATTGGCCCACCAATATTTTTGCTTGAAACTGTACCCATGAGCATACCGATCAGCCCCTTAACCGTAGAACTTGAAAAGTCCCATGTTTCTTTCACCGCATACCCTAGTGCAGAAATAGGCCCATAACGAAGTTCTGCTTGTAAGTATTCAGGTATTTTAGTTTTACTCGCATCCAATCCAGCACCTATTTTTCCTGTTCCATCTACCGTTTTATTTGGAGTCATTAATAATGCTAGCATTTTATTTCCACGCATTATCTCAATCGCCATCACTGCGTGAGGGTGTGCTTGAATCAGCGTTACCCATTCAGCCCAATCATTAATAAATCTGCCTTCAAAAGAAAGTAATTCATCCCCCTCTTGTAGCCCCGCTTTTTCTGCAGCTCCACCGCGAACTATAGAGCCTATAATGGGTTTGTATTTTAGTTGAATAGGTATTAAGCCAAGTTCATTTAAAAGTGGCGTTACTCCACTGGGATCTTGAGCTATCTTAGCTATTTCAAGCTGTCGCTGAATTTCAACCCCACCTAAATCGACAGTTATCTCAGCAGTACCACCGGATTGTGATATCTTGAACAATGTTTGTCGTACACTTGACCATGTCGGGGTATCATGGCCATTAACCTGCTTTATTTCATCACCAGCTCTAAATTGGGCATAGCTCGCTGGTGAATTTTTGACAATGTCATCAATAATGGGTCGTATACCTGGAATACCCATTATAAAAATTAGCCAATAAGCAAAAACAGCAAAAAGTAAATTTGCGAGAGGGCCCGCAGCAACAATCGCCGTACGAGATGCTAATGATTTTTTGTTAAAGGCTTGGTCTAATTGCTCGGGAGGAACATCACCTTCTCGTTCATCTAACATCTTGACATAACCACCAAGAGGGATGGCGGCTAAAATATATTCAGTGCCATCACGCCCTAGTTTTTTCCATAATGGTCGGCCAAATCCCACTGAAAACTTCAGCACCTTTACGCCGCATCGACGCGCGACCCAGAAGTGACCAAATTCATGAACAACAACTAATATCGACAATGCGATTATAAAAAAGAAGAGTGATTGCATTGTTTAGGAAATAAGCTCTCTAGCCACTTTACGGGCGAGTAAATCATCGGCTAACACTTGTTCTAGTGTGTCTCCTGGGTTTGCAGGCACTTTAGCTAATACTTGCTCTATTGTTGTTGCTATCTGGGTAAATTTTATTTGTTTATTTAAAAATGCTTCAACTGCAATTTCATTAGCCGCATTCAAAATTGTGGTGCTTGTACCGCCCGCTTCTAGTGCTTGATAAGCTAATGCTAAACATGGAAAGTGTTTGTGATCGGCCACCGAAAAATCTAAACGACCAACGGCAACCAAATCTAATGGTGCCACACCTGAATCAATCCTATTCGGCCATGCTAAAGCATTAGCAATCGGTGTTCGCATATCAGGGTTACCCATTTGCGCCAGCACCGAGCCGTCAACATAATCAACCATTGAATGAATGATGCTTTGGCGATGTAATAGCACGTCAATTTGCTCTGTTGCTAAGCCAAATAACCAATGTGCTTCGATAACTTCCAAGCCTTTATTCATCATGGTCGCAGAATCAACAGAAATTTTTTGACCCATAGACCAGTTTGGGTGAGCAACAGCCTGTTCTGGTGTTACAGCTTCAAGATCAGCTAACTCATAATCTCTAAATGGACCTCCTGATGCCGTTAAGATTATTCGGCGAACACCCTTACCTTCAAAATGATGCTGTTGTTGCTCCCCTACCGGCAGACACTGCCAAATCGCATTATGCTCACTATCAACAGGCAATAATGTTGCGCCATTGGCCTCGACTGCTTTCATAAACAAGCCGCCGCTCATGACCAAGGCTTCTTTATTTGCAAGTAAGATATGTTTACCTGATCGTGCTGCAGCTAACGTTGGCAACAAGCCTGCCGCACCAACAATGGCAGCCATCACATAATCTGTTTTATTGCTTTCAGCCACGTCGACTAGAGCTTGTTCACCTGAAAAAACTTCAGTTTCACTACCCGACTCTTTTAATTTTTTAGCTAATTTCTCAGCCGATCCCTCATGCAACATCACCGCAATAGCGGGGTTAAACTGCTGACACTGATCAAACAAACTATCCACTGAGCGATTTGCAGTTAGGGCATAAACACAATATTTTTCTGGGTGTTGCGCTAACACATTGAGTGTACTTACACCTATTGAGCCTGTTGAACCTAAAAGTGTAACAGCCTGCATCTAGTTCGCTCCTAACCAAAATATCCCAGCGGTAAACACGGGTACCGCGGCAAGTAAACTATCAATTCGATCTAATATACCACCATGTCCTGGCAATAAATTGCCACTGTCTTTTACATTGTAAGCACGTTTAAATAGGCTTTCAAATAAGTCACCTACAATTGAAATCAATAGTGCAATAAGTGACAACAATAACCAGTTTATCAAACTTAAAGAACCAGACAACTGAATTGCATAAGCAATAAATGCCCAAATTAATCCTAACACTACCGCTCCGGCCACACCTTCCCATGTTTTATTAGGGCTAATTGATTTTGCCAGTTTAGTTTTGCCCCAACGTTTGCCCGCAAAATAGCCACCTGTATCGGCTAGCCAGACCAATACCATAATATAAAGAAGCTGTTGAGCACCTAAAGGAGTTGAATGTAATAACACTGCAGAATGCCAAAATAGCGCTAACACTAATGATGCCAAAATAACGGCTAAGACCGGCTGCATAATTATTTTCTCAACTTTTGCAGGCAGGCCAATATGTGCATAGCGAACGACCAACACTAAAATAACGCCCCACAAAATTATTGAAAGCTGGAGGAAAGAGATGAGCATAAGAGTTAATACTGAAATAAAAGTAAGTGCAGCAAATGCAAACAAACGTTGTTGGCGTTCTTTATAGCCAATAATGGAAAACCATTCCCACCCAGCTAACACGACAACGCCGGCCAACAACCATTGCACAATAGATGTAGGTAAATAAAGAAGGCTGAAAACAACTAGCGGAATTAATATTGCAGCCGTTAATAATCGTTGTTTAAGCATAAAGTCTCGTATTATTTTAAAGTTTAGCTATCTTGCTGAATTTGTTCTGATGTTTTGCCAAAACGTCGTTCACGTTTATTAAATGATGAAATAGCATTATCTAACTGCTGTGAATCAAAATCTGGCCATAATGTTTCTGAAAAATAAAATTCAGTGTATGCCATTTGCCACAGCATAAAGTTACTCACACGCTCTTCCCCCCCTGTTCTGATAAACAAATCAGGTTCAGGAATAGAAGCGGTAGTCAATTCGGCGCCAATCATATCTTCAGTTATATCTTCTGCTTGTAACCCACCAGAGGTCACTTTTTCAGCTACTTTTTGAACAGCTTGAGTAATATCCCAACGTCCACCGTAATTAGCTGCAATATTAATAATCAGCCCAGTATTATCCGCCGTTAATTGCTGAGCTTGTGTTATTTGCTTTTGCAGACTATCTGAAAATTTACTGAGATCACCAATTATCTGCAAACGAATATTATTCTTGTGTAATCGTTTGGCCTGTTGTTTTAGTGAAAGTGCAAATAACTCCATAAGCAAACTGACTTCTTTGCTTGGACGACGCCAATTTTCACTGCTAAAGGCAAAAAGGCTTAAAACACTTACTCCTAGCTCTGCGCAGTGTTTAACAATATTCTCAACCGCTTTGACACCTGCTCTGTGCCCCATAAATCTAGGTTGGCGACGGTTTTTTGCCCAACGGCCATTACCATCCATAATGATGGCAATATGTTGTGGAACATTAGCAGATTCCTTTGTCATAAAGGTGTTTGGTCGCACTTCCACTAAATCTGCTTCTTGTTCGTTCAGCCCGTCTTCAATTTGTTTAATACCGGCATCAGTTAACTTTTGAATAGCCTCTTCTGCACCACGTTCTTCATCTTCTGAAATATCTTTTTCTTTCAACAGTTCTTTCAAAGTGCTATTAGCATCACGACGAATATTGCGCACGGCAACACGTGCACCTTCTGCTTCATTTCGCGCTACTTTCACTAAATCCCGACGACGCTCTTCAGTAAGCGGCGGAATAGGAATACGGATTGTCATACCTGCACTACTAGGATTCACACCTAAATCAGATGTCATAATTGCTTTTTCAATAATCGCTAACATAGGTTTTTCCCATGGCGTAACAGTGAGTGTTCGTGAATCTTCAACACCAACATTTGCAACTTGGCTTAGCGCCACATCAGAACCATAATAAGGAACGACGACCTGATCTAACAAACTGGTATGAGCGCGTCCTGCACGGATCTTAGCCATAGCCATTTCAAGTGAAGCAACGCTTTTTTGCATGCGATCTGCCGCATCTTTTTTAATATCTTCAATCATCTTATGTTCCTAAGTTTATTTCTCTTAACTTTACTTCACAAGGGTGCCGACATCTTCACCATAAATAATTTTTGTCAGGTTACCCTCCTTATGAACATCAAATATCCGTAATGGCATTTTCTGTTCCTGACACATCACGACAGCTGTTGTATCCATCACACCTAAACGTTTATTAATTGCTTCATCATAGCTTAAATCAGTATAACGTACCGCCTTCGGATTTTTTTTAGGATCGGCATCATAAACGCCATCGACCTGCGTCCCCTTCATCAATAACTCTGCGCCGATTTCAACCGCGCGCAAGCTTGCTGCTGAATCTGTTGTGAAAAATGGGTTTCCCGTACCCGCAGCGAAAATAACCACGCGGCCTTTTTCAAGATGGCGAATAGCACGACGACGTAAATAATCTTCGCAAACTTCATTGATTTGAATAGCGGACATCACACGACAAAATGCACCTTGCTGTTCTAAAGCATCTTGTAAAGCTAGCGCATTCATCACTGTCGCTAGCATACCCATATGGTCAGCACTAACGCGCTCCATTCCACCTGAAGCTAAGCCTGCACCGCGGAAAATATTGCCACCGCCAATAACTACACCAAGTTCAACACCTTGGGCACTAAGCTCGGCAATTTCTTTAGCAAAACGAAATATTACTTCAGGATCGATACCAAAATCAGCTTTCCCCATCAACGCTTCACCACTCAGTTTCAGTAGCACACGTTTATAAACTGGTTTGTTAGCTGTTTCAGTCATGCTGATCTCCGTTTTAATTAATTAGTCTAAAGTATCGTCATTCCGGTAGTCTTATTAGCCGGAATCTAAGCATAAGTAAGACTCCCGCTAAGCTTGTACTCAGTTTGACTGGGTAAACATGCGGGAGTGACAAGTGAGTAAAAATTCTACAAATTGAAACATGTAGTTTTCCTTTGGCTTACTTTTACAGCTTAGCTTGCGCCATTACCTCTTCTGCAAAATTATCTTCTGCTTTTTCGATGCCTTCACCTACTTCGAAGAATGCAAATGCATTCACCGTTGCACCAGCTTTTTTAACTAATTGCTCAACTGTAACATCAGGATCTTTAACAAATGCTTGGCCCATTAAGCTGATTTCATTTACAAATTTCTTCATGCGGCCTTCAACCATTTTTTCAATGATTGCTTCTGGCTTGCCACTGTCTTTTGCTTGAGTAGCAACAATATCGCGTTCTTTTTCTAACAATTCAGCAGGCAAATCTGCGGCAGAAACGGCTTGTGGACGACTGGCAGCAACATGCATGGCAATATCTTTTGCGATAGTGTTATCACCACCTGTTAGGCTCACCATTGTGCCAATACGGTCGCCGTGACGGTAAGATCCAATCACACCATCAGCACTCGACATTAATTCAAAACGACGAACTTTAATATTCTCGCCAATTTTTGCAACTAACTCTTGGCGAACAACTTCAACACTGTCACCCGCATCATTCATTGGCAAAGCCATTAATGCATCAAGATCTGCTGGTTTAGCATTGAGCACAATAGGTGATAAGGTATTAACATATGCCATAAAATCTTCAGATTTAGTAACAAAATCCGTTTCAGAATTGACTTCAATCATTACTGCATTTTTACCATCGGCACTTGTTTCAATAACAATAATGCCTTCAGCAGCGATACGATCTGATTTTTTATCTGCTTTTGCTAAGCCAGACTTGCGCATTTCTTCTATAGCGACTTCAATATCACCATTAGAAGCGACCAACGCTTTTTTACATTCCATCATGCCTGAGCCTGTACGCTCACGTAGTTCTTTTACTAATGCAGCAGTAATTGCCATTTTATTACCCTTTTTTTCAAATTCTTAATACAACACAGGCCCGCTAAACTAGCGAGCCTGCCCATGCCATTTTGCAGTGTTTATTCTGCGGCAGCTTCGCTTTCTGCCGCCACCTCTACCATTTCATCTTCGGCTTCACCTGTTGAAACTGATGCTTTACCTTCTAAAATTGCATCAGCAATACTTGTTGTATAAAGCTTGATAGCACGCATAGAGTCATCATTACCAGGGATGATGTAATCAACACCATCGGGGTTACTATTAGAGTCAACGATCGCGATAACAGGAAGACCTAATTTATTTGCTTCTTGAATTGCAATACGTTCATGATCAACATCAATAACAAATAATGCATCAGGAAGACCACCCATTTTACGGATACCACCGATGCTTTTTTCTAGTTTTTCTTGCTCACGCGTTAGGTTTAAAACTTCTTTCTTTTTCAAACCATCTAATTTACCAGCTGCCATCATTTCATCAATTGCATCTAAACGCTTGATTGATTGGCGCACTGTTTGATAGTTAGTCAACATACCACCTAACCAGCGACGATTTACAAACGGCATACCTGCGCGTTCTGCATCTTCACGAATCGGATCTTGTGCCGCACGTTTTGTGCCCACAAATAAAATACGACCTTTTTTTGAAGCTAATTTACCCACAAAGTTTAACGCATCGTTAAACATTGGTAGGCTGTGCTCAAGGTTGATGATATGGATATTGTTACGTTTACCAAATATATATGGACCCATTTTAGGGTTCCAATAACGTGTTTGGTGACCGAAGTGAACGCCGGCTTCTAGCATTTGGCGCATAGTTATTTTAGCCATTTTAAGTATTACCTTTATAATAAGTTGGGGTTAAACCTCCACACACCCCATGTTTCGACTAGCTTGCCTAAGCAGCTAGCACCCCGAAACCTGTGTCGGTGCATGTGTGATTTTGCCTTTATAGGCGCGCATTTTATACCATAAAATACCTATAAAAACAATGTAAACATGGTTTTTATTACTTTTACTTTATGCGTGATTTACGGCACACTGTAAGCTTCAATTAGCGAATCTATGTTTTGGAATAATAAATATTATGGCCGTCAGTATAAAATCAGAAGAAGAAATCAGCAAAATGCGTATTGCCGGCAAACTTGCCGCAGACGTATTAACGATGATCGAACCTCATGTTAAAGCAGGAGTTACCACCGATGAATTAGACAAAATTTGTCACGATTATATCGTCAATGATCAACAGGCCATTCCCGCACCTTTAAATTATCATGGTTTCCCAAAGTCGATTTGTACCTCGGTTAACCATGTTATTTGTCATGGTATTCCAAGTGATAAAAAGCTAAAAGACGGTGATATTATCAATATTGATATCACGGTGATTAAAGATAAATATCACGGTGATACCAGTAAAATGTTTCATGTCGGCAATACTTCTATTTTAGCTAAACGTCTCTGTGACAATGCACGTGAAGCTATGCTGCTTGGTATCGGTCTAGTCAAACCGGGGATCCAATTAGGCGATATTGGTGCCATCATTCAAAAACATGCTGAAGCACAAAATTTTTCTATCGTGCAAGAATATTGCGGCCATGGTATAGGTAAAGTATTTCATGAAGAACCTCAGGTACTTCATTACGGCAAGCCCGGAACGGGGTTAACACTAGAAGCAGGTATGACATTTACTATTGAGCCAATGGTGAATGCTGGCAAGCGTCAGATCAGACATCATAAAAGTGATGGCTGGACGGTCTACACAAAGGATCGCTCACTTTCGGCACAATGGGAGCACACTATTCTCGTCACCGAAACGGGCCATGAAGTGTTAACTTTACGCGAAGACGAAGTTATTTAATGTCTGAATTATTATCGTTATGGGATCTTGCTGATAATCAAGCACCTAAACCTGACTCTTCTAGTTCTTTTTTCCGTGAAGCTCTACAGCAAGGACAAGGTTTTTTAACACAGCAATTTCACAATCAGATCGATGTTGTTCAGTTAGTTCATCAACGTTCAAAATTTGTTGATCAAGTATTGCAACAGCTTTGGTTGCAACATAACAATGCTAATCTAGCTATTAGTTTACTAGCTGTGGGTGGTTATGGTCGAGCTGAACTTCATCCTTATTCTGATATTGATTTATTAATTTTACTTGATGAGTCTGTATCAGAGCAACCGCCCGAAAGCCTATCTGATTTTCTAACTCAGCTCTGGGATGTTGGACTTGAAATTGGTCATAGTGTCCGCACCGTTGCTGAATGTCGTGAACAAGCTGAAAATGATGTCACCATCGCAACAAACTTATTAGAAATACGACTTCTCAGTGGCGATCCTGCTTTATTTAAAACATTACAGGAGCTCACCGGCAGTAATAAAACATGGGATACACGCCATTTTTATCAGATAAAAAAACAAGAACAACAACAACGCCACCTCAAATATAATGATACCGCTAATAATCTTGAACCTAATATCAAAGAAGCGCCTGGTGGTTTGCGAGACTTGCAAGTAATCAGTTGGGTCGCGCAACAACATTTTAATGTCAAAGACTTATATGGCCTTAAACAAAAGGGATTTTTATCTGACAATGAATACGACACTTTAGACAAAGCCCAACATTTTTTATGGAAAATTCGCTTTGCATTACACCTTCAGGCAGGGCGAAAAGAAGAAAAATTACAGATTGATTATCAACGAGAATTAGCTGATCAATTTGGCTACAAAGATAATGGTAAGCGTCTTCCAGTTGAACAATTTATGAAGGATTATTATTTGTGTGCTCGCAGTGTACAACAAATGAACTCATTGCTACTACAGCTATTCGAAGAAAAAATAATCCTTATCGACGAACCTCGCCACCTACAACCGATCAATAATCGTTTCCACATTCATAATGGCTATTTAGCCACCATAGAGCCTACTATATTTGCCCATTATCCGTATGCTATGCTGGAATTATTTTTAATTTTAGAGCAACATCCCCATATAAAAGGTGTTCGAGCAGAAACTATTCGTCAACTTTATGCACACATTTCTGTTATTGACGATCATTTCCGTGCTGATACAGCCTGCCAAAGTTTATTTATGGAAATTATTCGTCAACCCAAAGGAGTAACCCATGAATTCCGCCGAATGAACAAATATGGCGTGTTAGGCGCATATCTACCCAAATTCGGTGCAATTGTCGGCCAAATGCAACATGATCTCTTCCATATTTATACAGTTGATGAACATACTCTATTTTTAGTACGAAATTTGCGCCGGTTTTCATGTCCAGAATACAGCTCTGAATTCCCGCTTTGCTCGCAGATATTTTATCAAATTCCTAAACCAGAATTATTATATATTGCCGGTCTTTTTCACGATATAGCAAAAGGTCGTGGCGGTGATCATAGCTTGCTTGGTGTACCGGATGCTGCTGAGTTTTGTAAACAACATCAGTTGAGTGAAGATGATGCTGAAATGGTGACATTTTTAGTTCGTCAACATCTCACCATGTCCGCTACAGCTCAAAAAAGTGATGTCAATGATCCCGACACTATCAAGGTTTTTGCCGCTAAGGTAAAAACCGTTGACCGGCTTAATTACCTCTATCTACTAACGGTAGCCGATATTCGAGCCACTAATAATAATTTATGGAATGGCTGGCGAGATTCCTTACTCCGGCAACTTTATAATGGCACTAGACAATGGTTAGAACATCGACATGATATTGCCAGAAATAGAGCAGAAAAGAGTCAACAACGCAAACAGCAGGCCTTGCAACAACTCACTCATCAAGCCTGGACACAACAACAGGTGACAGCATTATGGCAACATTACGATTCGGATTATTTTTTGCACCACACAACAGATGAAATTGTCTGGCAAACAACTTCTCGATTACAAGAATCTAATCTAGAAACCTTAATAAATACACGCCGTCTTGATCAAAAAAATACCCTAGAATTATTTATTTTCACCGAAGACAAACTAGGTATTTTTGCTGCCATCACTGCATGTTTAGAGTCATTACAACTCGATATTCTTGATGCAAAAATAGATACCACTACTGATGAAAAATCACTAAATTCGTATATATTGACTGGTGATGTTCGTGATCAAAATGAACTTATCTATTTAATCGAACAACAACTCAGAGAATTAGAAAATTCAAAAGAATTTAATTTAAATATCACACCGAGAACAATGAAATTATTTGAAACAAAACCTTCTCTCAACTTCTCGACAGATACCAAACAGAAATACACCACGCTAGAACTTGAAACACATGACAGGCTTGGCTTAGTTTCAATGTTGGCTCATATATTTTTGCAAAGTAAGATCCATGTTATTAGTGCCAAATTGACTACATTAGGTGACCAAGTAGACGATATTTTCTTACTGTCCACCGCTGATCATAAACCACTCAATTCAGATGAAATAAAACACTTAGAAACGCTTATTATTAAAAAGCTCAGCACAGACTAAATCAAAAGTGGTGACTACCCGAAGATAGCCACCACATCCAAACCAAGCAAATTATTTGGCTTCTTTTTTACGATCCGTAACAGTGATTTGTTCGGTAAATTGAGATAGTTTTTTATCGCCTATTCCTTTAACATTTGTTAATTCATCAACCGTTTTAAACTTACCCACTTGCTCACGATATTCAATAATCGCCGCCGCTGTTGCAGGCCCCACACCACTCAGTGTTTCCAATTGAGCTTGTGTAGCTGTATTGATATTGATGGTATCAGCAGCAAAAACAGGTGCTGATAAAAGAGACAAACCTAGAATTAAAGACAAACAGAATTTTCTTAACATCTTTCCATACTCCTTGTTAATACCGTCCACCATGGACAGTTGAAAATAAAATACTGTAATTCAGCCTATTATGTCAAATAAATTTTTCGCTCTAGACAAAACTAATAAATAACACGCTCAAATCTAACCGAATTCTAATGGGACACCCCATCCCGTTTTAATACCTTTAATAATGTTAAAAAAATAATTTTCAGATCAAATATAAATGATTGCCTCTCCATATATTCAACATCTAATGCTACTTTCTCAGGAATAGGTAATTCATCACGACCATTAACCTGCGCCCAGCCTGTCAAGCCTGGTAATAATTTATGTACACCCTGCTGTGTACGCAATTTAATCAAATCATCCTGATTAAATAATGCAGGTCTCGGACCGACAAAACTCATTTCACCTTTCAAAATACACCATAACTGAGGTAATTCATCTAGACTGGATTTCCGAAGAAAATCACCTATCGGCGTGAGTACACTTTTAGGATCTTCCAATAAATGAGTAGCCACAGCAGGTGTATCAATCTTCATACTTCTAAATTTAGGCATGTGGAAAAGTTGATTATCTTTACCTACTCGATTAGACCAATATAAAATAGATCCTTGCGAAGAAAATTTCACAATAATGGCAACAAATAAAATAGGCAATAAAAAAACAAAACCTACCAAAATTGCTAAGATGAAATCAAATGTTTTTTTCACTTAATATTTTGTATCCATATTTCAATCATATTCATTTAGCATAACTATCTGATTTAAACGCTGACAAATCATACTAAATAGCCCGTTATCTAACATACCTAGTGGGTGTGGATTTGCTCTTCGCGCACGCCAATCAAATGATTTTGGTTGATGGCAAAGAACATAACTTACCTTGTTACTGCTGGCTTTTCCCACTGCTACGGCAAAAGGATTATCCTCATTATATTTTGCAGTTGTCATAGGTAACCCGATAACAAGAGAGGTTTTATCATTAAAAATTTGAGGGCTGAGCACCAGAAAAGGATGAATATCTCTCATTTCTTGACCCACTTGAGGGTTACAATCAATCCATATAATATCTTTCCGAGACGGCAACCATTTGTCTTGTTTTTTTACCACTTTTCAGCACCTAAATGCTCGTTAACAGACATTGACTCACCACCATGTCGCACAGGATCAAAACTTTTTAACCGCTGCTCCAGTGTCAAGGGTGCATCTAAAATAGGGGTTATAACAACTTGTTTATTTATTACTGAAATTTTCACACTTTGATTTGTATGCAAATGCGCTTCGCGTGCAATCACAGCAGGTAAGCGAACACCCAAACTATTTCCCCATTTTTTTATATCTAAAGTGACTTCTTTCATAGCTCAGCCTCAACAACATTGTTTAAACTTAAGTTTAAACGCTAGAGTTATGTTAATCAAATATTTTTCTTCATCAAAATGTTAAGCATTGGAATTATCAAGCACTGATCGAGCAACGTCTTGCTCATATTTATTGACGTATTCAGCTAATTTTTTATAAACCGACTGTAACGAGATTGATAAATAAATAGATTCAAATCCAGGGTCATCTTTATCGACAGGAATACTGCCGGTCATAATCTCGCAAACAACCTGCGCTTCATTTTCATCCATGGTATCAATAGACACAATTGCGTCGATAATATTTTTGACTGAAAACCCATAATCATTCATAAGAACCATCAAATCATATAAATCTCTCGATTTAACCCGATCCATCAATACAACTGCTTTTGATTTGAACAATGTTTTCAAATCCGGTATAAAAAAAGCACCATTATTCGGCGATTTATAACACTTTTCAAAATACTTTTTACGAGATTGTCCACCTTTAGTCATCACAGCAAAACTTAGCCTTACACCATTAACAACATATTCCTGAATTAAATCACCCAAGAAAATACCGTTAATTCTAGCTTGAGAAATTCTGACTTGATCCATAATATTTTGAACTTCGAATCCATTTCCGCGTAATGTATTCAATGTCGCATTTATTTCTTTTTTTGGTAGTTCATCTTTAAAAAAAAAGAAATCTAGATCCTCACTCACTCGATGTCCGATCAATAGTGAAAGCGCCGTTCCACCAAATAAAGTAGCACCTGCTTCTTTAAATTTTGCACTATTATATAAGCAGTCAAATACCTCTCTCGTTGCAATAGGCAGCTTGTTAAGCTTGAGCATCAATCTCACCAATCGCAATAATGGCGTTGTGCACCTTTCTTCGCGCAATCGCCAGCGTTAATTTATCGTCAATATTTTTTAGTTGCCTCACCATCAATTCTCGGCCAAAAAAGGCTGTGCACCGAACTATATCAGGAAGGTGTACACCATTAAGCACACGAAGTATAAAAACATCTTTATCGATATTTTTATTGCTCCAATCATAAGGTCTATCAAGTTTTAGTAATGCAGACAATGGCATATCTCGATTGCTCAGTATTTTCTTACGATTGTATTTTGCTTTTTGCCTACAACGTTCAGAACAATAGCGGGCAATCTTAATACCTGTATACTCCTCTCCACACTGCAGGCAACGTTTTGTTATTCTGAGTCTTTGGGACGCGAGTTGAGATGCATTCATAATAAAATTCATTCTCACATATAAACGCTTGTGTGTAAATAAGAATTTTGGACTCTATGTTCAAACTGCCTGGTAGCAATTAATTTTCATGTGATGTTTAATCACCCGTGATAAACTCATCAAACCATGAGTGTAAGCAGACCAATCCTACGCTAGGCTCCGGGAGGAGTTTCTTAATATAATTTGCAATTTCATTGATTACGGGTATATGTTTCAGCTGTTTTCTTCAACTGCTCATCCATTGTTGTAACAGGTCTCCAGCCTAACAAGTCCCTTGCTTTACTACTATCAACCTGTAATGAGCCAAATAATCGATTGGCCACATCTTCCTTCCCTAGCAATTTAGCAAAAAAGCGCATTATCCCTACAGGAACAGGCAATAACAAAGTCTTTTTTCCGAAGGCTTTAGCTACTTTTTGTAATAACTCAGTTGTCGAAACATCCTCACCATCTGAAATTAAAAATATCTCATTTGCAGCTTTAGGATGATCAATACAATGAATAATAAAGCTCACTAAATTATCTAATGCAATTAAAGATCGCTGATTGTGAATAGATCCAAAAGGTAATGGGACTCCTTTATTTATCCATTTCATCATTGTAAAAAAATTAGCTTTAACACCTGAACCATACACCAGTGGTGGACGTATAATAACGACTTCCATATCAGTTTCCTGAGCTAACTTTAATAATCCCTGCTCAGCTTCATATTTGGATAAGCTA
>CAYSGK010000006.1:0-25158 GCA_964430395.1 uncultured Methylophaga sp. | reverse complement strand
CCTGCGGCATCCAATGCATCTTTCACTGCGGCATAATCTTCTTGCAAGGTGAATACATCAATTGAACCATCGTCATTAGTAATGATATCTTCAGCGCCAGACTCTAATGCTACTTCCATTACTGCATCTTCATCGGTGCCTGCGGCAAATGCAATAATGCCGCGCTTATTAAACAAATAAGAAACCGAACCGTCCGTTCCCATATTGCCACCACGTTTAGTGAATACATTGCGAACAGCAGCAACAGTACGATTTTTATTATCCGTTAAGCAGTCCATCATGATGGCGATTCCGCTTGGTCCATAGCCTTCATATCGAATTTCTTCATAGCTGACGCCTTCAAGCTCGCCTGCGCCGCGCTTAGTAGCACGTTCAATCACATCACGTGTCATATTACCGCTTAAGGCTTTATCAATGGCGGCCCTAAGACGTGGATTATTAACGGGATCACTGCCGCCTTCTTTTGCTGCAACACTGATTTCACGTATGAATTTAGTGAATAATTTACCTCGCTTGGCATCTTGTGCACCTTTACGATGTTGAATATTTGCCCACTTACTATGACCTGCCATTATTTTACCTCTATCTATTATTCTTAATTCACCATGGAAACACAAAGGGTACTGAGATTAAAATATGTCGAATTTTAAAGCAATCTAACTTCATAAAACATTCAGACTATTAACCCAAACTATACTTTTCACTCGGTGTCTCGTGATGAGATTTTACACTAAAGCATTCCAGTTCTTATAAACGTCACTGCGACCATAAACCTGATCAAAATACATCGACTGTAATTGCTCAGTAATTGGGCCTCGCCCTCCGTTACCAATCGTACGATTATCCAGCTCGCGGATAGGTGTTACTTCCGCTGCTGTACCAGTGAAGAACGCTTCATCGGCGATATAGACTTCATCACGGGTAATTTGTTTTTCGACAATCTCTAGGCCGATGTCTTCAGCTAACGTCATAATCGTCGCACGTGTAATACCTTCTAATGCCGATGTGAGTGTCGGTGTATAAAGCACACCATCGCGAATCATAAAGAAGTTTTCGCCACTACCCTCCGCTACAAAACCGCTTGCATCTAATAAGAGCGCTTCATCATAACCACAGTTAATCGCTTCTTGTAACGCTAACATTGAGTTCATGTAATTGCCATTTGCTTTGGCTTTACACATGGCGATATTGACATGATGGCGAGTGAAAGAAGAGGTTTTAATGCGAATACCTTTTTCCATATTATCTGCACCCAAATATGAACCCCATTCCCATGCCGCGACCATAACATGTGTTCTTAGATTATCTGCTCGAATTCCCATTCCCTCACTACCGTAAAAACACATGGGCCGAAGATAAGCAGATTCAAGATTGTTTTCACGTACTACGACTTTTTGTGCGTCGTTCAATACTTCCTTATCAAACGGCATGCCCATACCTAAAATTTTAGCACTGCGAAATAAGCGATCGGTGTGTTCTTGCAATCGGAAAATAGCAGAGCCTTGGCTCGTATTATAAGCGCGCACGCCTTCAAACACGCCCATTCCGTAATGTAGGGTATGCGTTAATACATGCACTTTAGCTTCGCGCCACGGCACCATCTCGCCATCCAGCCAAATTACGCCATCTCTATCTGCCATTGTTGTTGGTGTAACCATAATCTTCTTCTCTAAATATTCTTTATTAATATAAAATTTTTAACTTAACCAGCGTTGCCAAGCAGCTTGTACTAGCGCAGGATAATCGCCCGCATCTTCAATTGGTATCACTGCCGGCATTTCCTGTAGCATACAGTGATTCGCCAAACCACGATAAAAGCGATAGGCATCTGCCAGCATATTGCTGTCATCTTTACTTAGCTTATCCGCAACACTAAGCGCCTCTAAAATCCTGATATTATCAGTGTATTCTAGCAGATTCGCTTTATTTTCAGACCATGCTAATACGGCAAACTGCACCATAAACTCAATATCGGTGATACCACCTTTACCTTGTTTAAGATCAAATAGCTGTTGGGTGCTTTTGTCTAAATTCTCACGCATTTTAGCACGCATCTCACTTACTTCTATTGCAAGTTTGTTTTGATCGCGCTGCTTAGTCAGAATTTTCTGACGAATATCGACAATTTGCTGCGCTAAATTAGCATCTCCAGCCACACATCTTGCTCGAACTAAGGCTTGATGTTCCCATGTCCACGCATCGGTATTTTGATATTCAGCAAAACCCGATACTGCGGTCACTAATAGCCCCGATGCGCCGTTTGGTCGGAGTCGCATATCCACTTCATATAATATTCCACCTGCGGTGACTGTGTTCATAAAGTGAATCATTCTTTGTGCAAGGCGCGTGTAGAACATCGAAGCATCTATCGGTTTTTCTCCGTCAGTTTCACCTTTGTTTGCGGCATCATCAAAGAGCAATACTAAATCCAGATCTGAGCCGTAACCTAATTCTAGGCCACCCAACTTGCCATACGCTAAAACGGTGAAGCCACACTGGCTTAAATCATCCGTTTGAGTACAAGGTGGATAGCCATGTCGAGTAACAAGGTGCTGCCAAGCTAACTGCATTACTTTATCTAACTGCAACTCTGCCAATTCTGTCAGCTGATCGCCCACTCGCATCAATGGCAATACATCCGTAATATCCGCCGCCGCAACATGTAACGATGTTATTTGTTTAAACTCACGTAGCAAAACCATTTGCTGTTCTAAATCAGTTTTATCTACCGATGCGATACATTTTTCTAGCGCCGCTTTTTGCTGTGCTCGATCAGGAACATCGTATAGCGTTCTTGGATCCAGTAACTCATCCAATAAAACAGGATGTTGTGTTAGCTGATGGCTAATCCAGGGGCTAGCCGCACACAGTTTAACTAGCTGCGAAAGTGCCATTGGGTTTTCAACTAACAGTGACATGTAAGCAGATCGACGCATAATCGCGTCTAATAGCACCAATATTCGTGACAAACAATCATCCGCATTGACCGTGTTAGCAGCAGCTTGCACTAATAATGGTAATAGTTTTTCTAGGCGTCCGCGTTCCATATCTGCCAAATTTCGGCAATTATGGGATCCAAGTAAGTTGTTTAGTCGCTCTAAACTTATTGCTGGTTCTGCATACCCTAAGGCTTGGAGATACTGCAGTTTTTCTTCGTCTTCGTCCTCAAGTAATGACACACGGTCACTCGGAGCATCATCTGCTTGCGGCGCGGTTAATGTTTGCTCAAAATACGTTTGAACCTGTTGTCGATGCTCTGCTAAAACATCAGAAAATGTCTGCCAGTCAAGAAATCCCATTAAACTTGCTAAGCGGATCTGTGCATCATCCTCTTTTGGCAAACAATGCGTTTGCTGATCGGCCCATGCTTGAATGCGATGTTCAGTGCGACGAAGAAAATTATAGGCTGACTTTAGCTCCTTAACAGCATAATCTGTTAACAAATTACGTTCAGCCAATAAATCTAAAATTGTCAAAATGGGACGTTGCTGTAATGGTTTGTCTCGACCACCATAAATAAGTTGGAACACTTGGCCTATAAACTCAATCTCACGAATGCCGCCGCTACCTAGTTTAATATTGTCTTCCAACCCTTTGCGGTGAAGCTGGCCAGCAATCATACTTTTCATTTCGCGCAAGGAATCAAATACACCATAGTCTAAATAGCGGCGATAAACAAAAGGGCGGAGTAAATCCATAATGGCTTTTTTAGCAGACTCAGTTCCCGTAATAGCACGAGCCTTGATCATCGCATAACGTTCCCATTCGCGACCTTGTGTTTGATAATAATCTTCCATCGCATCAAAACTGGCGGCTAATGCACCGCTGTCACCAAAGGGACGTAGGCGCATATCAACTCGGAATACAAAGCCATCAACCGTATTATTGTCGAGTGATTGAATCAGCTTTCGGCCTAATCGGGTAAAATATTCTTCATTTGATAATGATTTGCGCCCACCTTGCGTTTCACCATTTTCAGGGTAAGTGAAAATTAAATCAATATCAGATGATAGATTCAACTCACCGGCACCTAGTTTTCCCATCCCTAAAACAATCAGTTGTTGCTCCGCTCCCTCAGAATCACAAGGTGTGCCCAGATCGTGACATTGCCATTGATGTAAAAGATTTAGAGATTGTTGAATACAAGCATCAGCCATCGCTGACAGATCACGCACTATTTCAGCTAAATCAGCCCAGCCTGCCAAGTCTCGCCAAATAATACGCACCATTTCTCGTTGACGGAAGTGGCGTAGCTTTTGGTGTAATGCGGCCTCATCCTCACTGTTTTCGAGTGTGACCGATAAACGTTGTTGATAGCTTTGAGCATCATAAATAATTAAAATATCATTAGATAAAATAAGCTCTTGGGCACGCTCAGCATGACGCTCACCCCACTGCGCCAGATATTCACTACCAGACAATACCTGTGGTGCAGTTTCTAATAATGGATCACTTGAAGATAATAGGAATTTCCATTTTTCAGAAAAAAGACCTTGTTCTGCCATATTTTTACTCACAAAATAACAGTAATAATGTACTTTTATAACTTAAGACCTTATAGTTATCAAGGAACCTTTTTATCTAGATTTATGTCTCAAAACATACTGGAAAGTTTATTTATAGCCAACCATGATGATGTATTAGATATATTTTGAGAGGATGAATAAAATCAAACACAGTCACCTAAATGAAAAAGGAATACGCCTCATTAGCATGTTGGTATGCTTTGTTCCCGCTGTTTCTGCAGCTGAAACTTTGGGAACGACTATTGATTGCTCTAAAGTAGAAATACATTACACCAATAATCCTGAGTGGACCCATAGCGAAAGGGTTGAGGCAATGGATAAAGCCTTTTACGAATCGCTAGATCGTTTTGAGCTATGCAATTTATCCAATCAAACCAGTGCCGCTTCCACCTCTGCAAGTGGTGCAAATGGATCTGAACAGAGCTCAAATGGCGATAATGACTCGGAGCAAGGTTCCGTCGCAAGTTCAACGATAACAGGAACAGAAGAGCAAGCAAGCAATAGTGCTAGTGATGCGGCACCCTCAGATGACTCAAGCTCCTCAGAAACCACCTCTCAAGACTCTACGCAAGAGACTGCAGGCAGTACTAACAGTAACGGCGGCAAACCTGAAGACATTCCTAGCGCAGATAATGACGATGTGATCGCAGCACAAATTCGGCGCGCTGCTGAAATCGAACAAGATCCTGTTAAAAAAGAAAGATTATGGGATGAATACCGAAAATACAAAGGACTTCCTAGCCAATGATGATGAATAATAAATATCAAACAGCAAAAAGAATAATGGTCTATGTAATCATTTTTTCACATTTCCTTGTGGGCTGTGCAACAACAGGCGGTCAAAATGGTGCCGTCAAAGTCGGTCCAAAATCATCCTCATCCTATAACGAAGATGTGAGCAAAGCCATCTCTACAACAGCCCCAAAACTGGATGTAATTATCCCCATTTTTGACCCTGGTCTATCAAAAAGCGCAGAGAACTATGAAAAAGATGGCATTTGGCCTGAATTACGCCGAGCAGAAGCCAATCGTTTCGCATACAAATTAAAACAGGCACTTGATGATAGTAAGGCTTTTGGTGCTGTGCGCGTAACGCCCGACGAGACGGCATCCGGCGATTTATATGTGCTTGGTAAAATTGAAGAATCAGATGGTCAAAATGTTAAAATTAGGCTAAATGTGGTCGATATTAGCGGCAAAAAATGGCTCAATAGTAGCTTTAGTCATGAAGTACAGGCTTCTTTTTACAAAAATACTAGGAATGCTGGCGGCGATGCCTATGACCCTGTTTTTGAAAAGGCTGCTGAAAGCATTATAAAGGCATTGCAAAGACGTAGTGTTTCAGAATTGGATGATTTAAAATATATTGCAGATCTTCAATTTGGTGCCAGTTTTAATGATACCGCTTTTGCTGAGTATATGGATACTAAAGGAAAAATTATCAAATTAGTCAGCAAGCCCAGCGATCATGATCCTCTTTTTGAACGCGTTATGGCTATTCGCGTCCGTGAACAATTATTCGTCGATAATCTTCAGCAAACATATGTCGCTTTTTCACAAAATATGAATGATAGTTACTTAGCTTGGCAAGAAGCCAGCTTTACTGAAAAGCAATTGCGCAAAGAGGCACAAAAGAAAGGTGTCTATAAAACCGTTGGAGGCTTGTTACTTATTGCATTAGCCATCGCCGCAGGATCATCGGGTGATAGCAAAAATTCTAATGTCCTAGGTGATACTGCTGCTGTTGCAGGGGGGATTGGTGGTGCAATCTTGATCGCCGATGGTTTTAAATCTAGAGAAGAAGCTAAATTTCATCAAGAAGCTCTGAACGAGTTAGGCGAATCAATCAATCTTGAAATGTCACCTCAAGTTGTCTCTTATGAAGATGAAACGGTCAAGCTAACAGGTAATATACAACAACAATTTCAACAATGGCGAGCCTTCTTGCAGCGTATTTATGAGCAAGAATCCACACCTGATGTTAAGCTCTAATATCCCGTGAAATTTGAACAGAAGATCCTAAAAGCTAAGGAAAAACGTCGCAGTCAGTTTGTTAAAGTAGCAATGGGGCTGCTTATTATTTCACTACTCTGTGCCCTGGTCATTATTCTTTTATCTTATAAGCCTTCTAAAAAAGACAGCGTCGAGATAGTGGATGCGGTGGACGATAAACCATTACCGAGCAAGCCCGCATCATTGCCAGAAATTCCTGATGAAGAGCTGCGTCAAACATATATTAAAGCCCTAGCTTATTACGAAAATAGTCTCAAAGCCGAGCTTGCTAAAATTGATTTAATTAAGTGGAATAAAGCACGCTCTGAAAAGCTTGCATCCATAAAAGACAAAGCACTTGCAGAATTTACAGCCACTGATTATGTCGGCGCTATCAGCTCTATGGAGGACTTGACTCAACTATCCCAAACCACCATTACGGAGAGCCAGCAACAATTTAAACAAGCGCTATCAAATGCACAGAACTCGTATACGGCTGATAAGTATGATGAGGCCAAATTTCAAATAAACCAAGCACTCATGCTTGATAAAACATCTATTGAAGCGGCTGATTTATCCACTAAAATTGATAAACTTCCTGAAATATTGGAACAAGTAGAAAAAATTCATACCGCCAAGCTTGAAAACAAACTTGATACCGAATTGGCACTTATTAAGCAACTGCTGAAACTTTCTCCCAATCGAACTGCTGCAGCCAAACGCAAGCAAGTATTGATCAATGCTATCAGCCAAAGAAACTTCAATCGCTATATTAACCAATTTTATGCCGCACTAAAGCAAGAAGATACACAAACAGCAAAACAAAAAATCAATGATGCAAAAAAGATATTTCCTAAACGCCAAGAAATAGCTAATGCGACACGCGCATTGCAAGAGTTTGAGAAAAAACAGCGTTATCAAATGCACTCACGCAACGCACAAAAAGCAATGATCTTAGATGACTGGCCTGCAGCAAAAAAACAGTTAGAGCTCGCCTTGCACGAGCAAGCTAATGATAAAGCCAGTCAACAATCATTGGTACAAGCAACAGTAATTATCGCCGCGAATAGTGAATTTGAACAACACATTAAAAATCCTTATCGTTTATCTAATAAAACCCTTTCCTCAAAATTAAAAACCAAACTAGCTAACACTGCTGCACTCGCTAAGCTCAGTCCATCACTGAGCAAAAAGAGAGATACCTTATCTCTTCTTATTCAACAGATGGGTAAAGAGATTATTGTAGAAATCTCTTCCGATAAGCTGACAAATATTATCGTCCGGGGAGTTGGAATTGTAGGTAAAACGCAATCAAAAACCATTAAATTGCTACCTGGAGAATACACCTTCGAAGGAAAGCGAAAAGGATTCAAATCTAAATTGATTAACGTTCTTATCCCCTATGATAAGTCCAATTTTCATATAAAAATTCAGTGTGATGAACCCATTTAATCAGCAATTGCTCGAAGCAAAAAAGCAGCACCGCCAGCGCTATCTCAAAATAATGGCATTCTTTATTATCGGTGCATTAATTGTTCTTTTGGCTATTTTCGCTTCACGAGGTACGCGCATTGAGATCCACCCTAATGATGCCGCAGACTTAGCATCTGTACAGATGAAACAAGGGATTGCTGTGATTTTAGGTGAAACGCTCTACTCTCTATCGAAAAAACCGACTATCTATGTGTCTGCCGAAGGCTTTAAACCTGTAATTCACAAATTGAACCCGCATGATTTTGGCAAGGTGGTTTCTATAACCCTAGAGCCACTCCCTGCAAAAATAATACTCAGCACTAATATTAATGATGATAAAACCGGTTGGTTAATCGATGATAAACTCATTGATATTGCAGCCTTGTTTAAACATGAACTCGATGCCGGAGAGTATAAATTAACTATTAGCCACCCTTATTACCAAGATGCTTCTCTAGCATTATCTCTAGCCAGAAACGAGGTGTTTAAGCAGCTTATTCCACTTAGCCCACTTGACGGGACTCTAGCCATAAAAACAAAACCCAATGGTGCTCACATCGTAATAGATAATATTGATAAAGGCCTCTCCCCGATTAATGCAGCTGTAAAAGGCGGGATCCATAATGTGACCATCACACTTAAAAATCACCAAACTATTAGCGATTCCATAGAAATAAACCAGACAAAACTTGATGTAACTCGTGATTATACCTTGGCCATTAAAAAGGCAGTAATTTCTGTTTCATTAAGCCCTAAAGATGGGCAGTTGGTTTTAGATAATATTATTGTGAAAAAAATCCAGAATATCCCCATTACAAAAGAGATTGAACATAACTTGTCTTACTCAAAACAAGGTTACTTTACACAGCATAAAATCGTCGCCCTTCACACTGACAAAAAAGAAAATGTGGCGTTTAAGTTGAAAAAAGAAATGGGCCAAGTTGAAATAATATCTACCCCTGAATCTTCTGTTGAACTCAATGGCAAACCTATTGGCAATACGCCTATGAAACTATCTTTACAAGCTGTTTCTCAAAAGATCACACTACATAAACAAGGATTTCGTAGCATTACAAAATTAATAACACCTAGTGCTGCGACGCTAAAAAAAATCAATGTGTCATTACTAAGTGAAAAAAATGCACGACTCAATGAAGCACCCAAATTTTATACACATAAAGCCGGTGGACAATTAAAACTATTTATACCGAATGATACATTCACTATGGGAGCAAGCCGTAGCGATCGAGGGCAACGCGCCAATGAATTTTTACGAAAAGTAAAGCTCACCAAAGCCTTTTATGCCGGTATTACTGAAGTCACTAACGAACAATATCGCCAATATAATAAAAATATAAAAGGGGCATCAAAAGAACCGGTAGTCTCTATTTCATGGATTGAGGCGGCAGGATTTTGCAACTGGCTCAGTCGATTAGAAGGACTAAAACCTGCCTATCAGATTAGTGGGCAACAACTTACTGGTGTGACTCCTCACAGTGATGGCTATCGCCTATTAACAGAAGCTGAATGGGAATGGTTGGCTCGAAAGGCAGGGAAATCTAAACAAACTACCTTCGTCTGGGGAAATGAATATATTATTCCTAAAGATGCGGTGAACATTGCTGATGAATCAGCAAACGGATCAGTGAAAATATTTGTTTCAAAATATAACGATGGCTTTCAAAAGCTTGCCCCGGTGAAAAGTTTTACTCCCGAAAAATCAGGGCTTTATGATCAAGGCGGCAATGTAAGCGAGTGGACACATGATGGCTATTCGATCATGCCGCCCAAATCAGGTAAAGTATTCATTGATCCCTTTGATCTAACAACGAGCAATTCACATGTAGTCAAAGGGGCAAACTGGCGCTCTGGAACAGTCACTCAGCTCAGACCCTCGTTCAAAGAAGGTTTGACTAATTCACGTGATGACCTTGGCTTTAGAATTGGACGATATGTGTATGGAGGAAATTAAATATGAAATTATTCATTAGCAACTATAAAAAGATAATCATTACAAGTTTATTTATTGTGGCCTTAATCATTGTGTCATTGCTGGTGCATGATGCCTATGCAGCCAAAAAGACAATAAGCCTTAATTCTCCTGTTTCCTTCCCTGTCGATATATAAGCGAGCCTATTGCTATGATGAAAAGTTTTATCGCACTCATTATCTCCATCATCTTTGTGCATATGATTTATATTGGCTATGTTCGGCCTGAAGCCAATGCATTTATTGAAGCCGCTCAAGAGCAAGGGCTAACATCTCCCAGAGAAGTCGTGGTTATCTTGAAAGATTACGAACAAGAAATTTGTTTTATCTTAATGCTTTGGGGCTGTTTCTTAATTTCGACTAATTACCGCAAAATCTTAAAAACTAAATATCTATTTTCCGTTGATCTATTAGAGCATGAAGAGCAGGATAATTTTGATGTAGATAGCATTATCGAAAGATTAGATCAGCAAATACCTGAAGACTGTATGTCTTCACCACTGGTTCAAACTCTGCGTTCATCATTATGGCGTTATACTTCGACAAAAAGCGTACAAAACTTATCGGATGCCATTGATAGTAACCTTGAGTCGCTGGCCGTAAGACAAGATTCCGAAAACACCATGATCCGCTATTTGATCTGGGCCATTCCATCCATTGGGTTTATTGGGACAGTACGCGGGATCGGCCAAGCATTATCGCAAGCAGATCAAGCTTTGGCGGGTAATATTGCAGGCATGACCGATAGCCTTGGCGTTGCATTTAACTCAACTCTTGTTGCCCTACTCATCAGCATTTTTTTGATGTTTCTTTTTCATCAATTGCAACGTCTACAAGACAGTCAAATACTTGATACACAAGAATATTGTGAGAAGTATTTGCTCAGTCGAATAAAGTAGCCTTACCAGCTTGATTAAGCGCAAACAATCAGAAGGCTTTAACCTTGCTTTTCTCGATATTATGTCGTGCGGTCTAGGTGCGATAATTCTTGTTTTTATGCTGGTGAAGCACAATGTAGCCGATTCCTCCATCGAGTTAGATAATCTCAAAAATGATATTCAACAACTTGAAGAGAAGAAAAAGGTAGCACAACAGACATTACAAAATATTACCACGCAACTTTCTGAAAACACCCTAGAAGAAAGTGCGGCCAGAGAAGAACTCAAAGCGAAAAAATCTATTTTAAGCCAAACAAGTGCCGATATTGAATTAACATCTAAAACCTTAGCGTCACTTAAATCAGATATTAAAACAATAAAGGTATTAAAAAAAGCTGACTTAATCGAAACAAAGCCTGCTCAAGAAGAACATTATCTGCTTGGCCTCAAAGTCGAAGGAACTAAAATTGCCATTTTAGTAGATAGTAGCGCGTCAATGACAAATGAAAAACTCATCGACATTATTAAAACTAAAAGTGGATCAAACAAAGAAAAACAACGCGCTAGAAAATGGATCCGTACTCAAAAAGTCGCTCAATGGTTGCTCGCGCGTTTGCCTAAAAATAGTGATGTAATCGTTGTTGCGTTTAATGAAAAAGCAATTAGTTTAGGCTCTAAGAGTTGGGCTAAAGCAAGTGGCTCATCAACTATTAGCACCATTTTGTCTGATCTGAATAAATTAGTCCCTGAAGGTGCGACCAATTTGCAACAAGGGCTTCAAACCATCAATAAATTTTCACCTTCCAATTTGTATATCATCACTGACGGTCTCCCGACTAAAGGTGAATCCCGATATAAAAGTCTCAATCCCTTTGCTAGTTGTAGCTCATTATCGGGCAAATCAAATATCATTTCAGGTGAATGTCGAGTCAAGCTATTCAAACAGACCATTAAAGAAAGTGCTAAAAGTAATGTTCAAGTCAATGTGATTTTATTGCCACTTGAAGGCGATCCCGATGCGGCAAATCAATACTGGAGCTGGACAGCCGCAACAGGTGGATTATTGCTCAGCCCTGCAGGTAATTGGCCATGAAATTACGTAAAAAAGAATTTGATGTTTTTAATCTGTCCTTTTTAGATGTTATCTCTTGCGGCTTTGGTGCGGTTATCATTCTGGTGCTCATATCAAAAACACATGATGATGTTTCAATTATAGGCAAAGGCGAAGTGGAAAGCTTATTAACAACCGTGATCAGCCTTGAAAACGATATTTCAGATCTGACACAAACCGTCAATAGCCGATTATCTGCAAACGATCGTTCAGAAAATGAAAAAAAACGCTTAGACGCTGCCGCAATTGAAATGGATAATAAAATACAACAACAGAAAACAACGCAGTCATCGTTATCTGAGTCAGTTCAGGGCCTATCATTAGTGCAATCGACATTAAAACAGGCTTCGATTACACCCAAAAAACCGACCAATACTATTCGAGATAAAGAAGTGGGGGGAATTCCCGTTGACAGTGATTATGTTATTTTTATTGTTGATACCTCAGGCAGTATGAAACAGATCTGGAGTCGAGTATCAGCAGAAATAATAAATGTATTAAACATTCATCCCAAGGTGAAAGGTTTTCAAATTCTCAATGATATGGGAACCCCTATCATTTCAGGTTACAGTGGCAGATGGATCCCTGACACCCCACAAAGAAGAAGCGGGGTAATCAAACTATTTAACAATTGGGCGGCCGTATCAAATAGCAGCCCCATCGAAGGGATCCAAGTTGCATTATCAAAATATGCAAAACCGAATATTTCAACTTCTATCTATGTATTTGGTGATGATTATACTGGCTCCTCATATGATCCTGTTATCAGGAAAATTACCAAGAAAAACTTATTAGCAAGTTCCGGAAAAAGACTTGCCAGGATCCACGGAGTTGCTTTTATCTCTTCTGGAACAACAAATAGATATAGTATCTTAATGCGTGAACTCACCAAACAAAATGGTGGGGCTTTTCTTGCATTGCCACTCTAATACTAAATTTAGTATTTGCAGTTTTATTGGTATATTGGTACTCTCCAGAACGGATTCTAAATAATAATTCAAACAAAAAGGAAAGTGTCAGTATGAAAATAATAGGTATTTTATTCATTATCTTTGGTGCGGTAGATTTAATAGGAAGCTACACTGGCTTTGATTTGTGGGGGACAATTGGAATTCAACTGCCTGATGCCATATGGAAGTATTCATCTTTTATTGAGCTCGGTTTAGGTTTCTTCCTAATGAATTTGGGTTCTAGTGATGATGATGAATAACCGTTCAACCTAAAAATTCAAATCAGTTTTCATAAACTGATTTTATAAAACAAAAGCCCCGTTCAAATATATGAACGGGGCTTTTTTATAACGACTTAAAATAGTGATGTCATGACAGATTCGCGCGGAAAACCGAAGTGCACGTTAGTACATGAGGATTTGAGTACGAATCTAACACCGAGATCACGAAAAAAGACAGCTTTGTTACATCATGCCGCCCATTCCACCCATACCGCCGCCCATATCAGGCATTGCAGGTGCCGCCGCTTCTTGTGGCACTTCAGCTACCATGGCTTCTGTTGTTAACATTAAACCAGCAACTGAACCAGCATTTTGTAATGCAGTACGCGTTACTTTTGTTGGGTCAAGGATCCCCATATCGATCATGTCACCATACTCACCTGTTGCAGCGTTGTAACCATAATTATCTTTACCTGCTGATACAGCATTTAAGATAACAGACGCTTCTTCACCAGCATTAGTCACTATTTGGCGTAAAGGCTCTTCCATTGCCCGACGAGCAATTGTGATGCCGGCATCTTGGTCGTGGTTATCACCTTTCAATTCACCTAAGCTACCTTCAGCACGAACCAATGCCACACCACCACCGGCGATAACACCTTCTTCAACTGCTGCACGAGTTGCGTGCAATGCGTCTTCAACACGTGCTTTTTTCTCTTTCATTTCCATTTCTGTTGCTGCACCCACTTTAATTACAGCAACACCACCAGCTAATTTAGCAACACGTTCTTGTAATTTTTCTTTGTCATAATCAGAAGAAGATTCTTCAATTTGTGCACGAATTTGTTCAACGCGTGCAGTGATGTCAGAAGCAGAACCTGTACCATCAATAATTGTGGTATTTTCTTTGCTAACCTGAATTTTCTTCGCTTGACCAAGATCGTCTAATGTTACTTTCTCAAGGCTTAATCCTACTTCTTCAGAAATAACAACACCGCCAGTTAGTGTAGCGATATCTTGTAACATTGCCTTACGGCGGTCACCGAAACCAGGGGCTTTAACTGCACAGACTTTAACGATACCGCGCATGCTATTCACGACCAAAGTGGCTAACGCTTCACCCTCAACATCTTCAGCGATAATTAATAATGGACGACTTGCTTGTGCAACCGCTTCTAATGTAGGTAATAATTCACGGATATTTGAGATTTTTTTATCAAATAACAAGACAAATGGGTTTTCTAAATCTGCTGCCATTGTTTGTTGATCTGTTACGAAATATGGAGATAGATAACCACGATCAAACTGCATACCCTCAACAACATCTAATTCGTTTTCGAAGCCACTGCCATCTTCAACGGTGATAACGCCTTCTTTACCCACTTTTTGCATTGCTTCAGCAATAATGCCGCCAACCGATGCATCTGAGTTTGCAGAAATAGTACCTACTTGAGCGATTGCTTTATCATCGTCGCATGCTGCTGACATGCTTTGTAACTTGTCAACCGCTGCGCCCACTGCTTTATCAATACCGCGTTTTAGATCCATTGGGTTCATACCCGCCGCAACGGCTTTCATACCTTCACGCAAAATAGCTTGGGCTAGTACGGTGGCCGTTGTTGTTCCATCACCTGCTGCATCAGAAGTATGGGAAGCCACTTCTTTAACCATTTGTGCGCCCATATTCTCGAATTTATTTTCTAATTCGATTTCTTTAGCAACAGAAACACCATCTTTTGTTACCGTTGGTGCACCGTAACTTTTATCTAAAACGACATTACGACCTTTCGGACCTAATGTTACTTTTACCGCATCAGCCAAGACATTAACGCCATTGACCATTAAACTACGCGCATCTGCGCTAAATTTGACTTCTTTTGCAGCCATGATTTATTCCTCTTTAATATTCTTTATATATAATTATTTAGAATAACGTCTCAACGTGTTTAGATTTTTCTCAGAACAAGGCTTTTTCGCACGGAAAATGTGAGCATATTGAAATATGTAATCATTTGAGTACGAAAATAACGCTGTGCTGGGAAAAAGATGAATACGTTGAGGCGTTATTTAGGCTTCGATAACGGCAACGATGTCGTCTTCACGCATCACCAATAATTCTTCACCATCAACTTTGATTTCTGTGCCAGCGTATTTACCAAATAAAATTTGATCACCAACACTTACATCTAAAGCGCGAACATCACCAGAATCAGTAATTTTGCCTTTACCTGCGGCAATAATTTCACCACGAACTGGTTTTTCAGCTGCGTTATCAGGGATAACAATACCACCAGCACTCATTGTTTCTTCTTCCATGCGACGAACGATCACACGGTCATGTAGGGGACGAATATTCATCAATACTTCCTTCAAATTGTCAGTTAAAAAGTTTCTACCCTGAGATAGATGGGGCATAAAAAATATACTTCAAGGGCTAAAGAAAATTTATTTCAAACGCGGTTCATCATTATCAACAACCTCACCTTCAATTATTGTTGGATCAGAATCATTTCGGTAAACACGGCTACCCTGTACAAAAGTAGCATTTTGTAATTTTCGCCCAATTAGCCAACGTCTTACAGGTGGAATTAATAATAGGAAACCAAGCGTATCAGTGAAGAATCCTGGCGTTAATAACAACACTCCGCTAAGTGCCAAGGCAAAGCCTTCCATCACTTCCATTGCAGGCAAAGTACCTTTTAATAGGTTTGATTGTGCTCTTAATAAGGTTGATGCCCCTTGTATGCGTAATAATCCGGCACCTATTACCGCCGTAGATATAACAGCAAAAATAGTCCAAGCTGCACCGATTACATCACCCACTTTAATTAAAAAATAGATTTCCACTAATGGCACAACTAAAAATAGGATAAATAATAAACGAAACATAACTTTTGCCTAGGTATTAATCATGTAATAAATATGGGGATCATTATCTCTATTTTCAAGCTATGCCTTTTTGTATTAAAAAAACAACACCCTCTTAATTTTTAATAAAAAATCATCATTATTACAACTGACTGTAATCATATTGAAATAATTACTGATTATTGTGTGTGCATTCGGAATTGATTTCCGTCAGATTTTTTATTTTTTAACAACCAACTTATGAGGATAGTCCTTTGAAACTTAAAATCTCATCTCTATTAATTGCTGGTGCACTTTTTGGTACGCTAGCAGTCCCTGCACAGGCAAACAACGAAGCTATGATTAACCTGTTAAAAGTCTTACGTGATCAAGGTACAATTACAGCTCAAAACTATGACTTACTTGTTAAAGCCGCCAAAGAAGATAAAAAATCGGCTGATAAGGTAGCTAAAAAAGTGGCCGAAGTCGAAAAATCAAGTGTTAAAGTTACCGCTAAAGGTAAACTTAAATTTGAAAGCGGTGACGGCAACTGGTCTTTCCAACCGATTGGTCGCGTTATGTGGGATGCAGTGAATGTTGATTCTGACAATAGCCCTAATGCAGAATTTAAAGGTACCGAGTTACGACGTGCACGTTTAGGTTTTGAAGGTGGCGTTTATGATTGGGGCTATAAATTTGAAGGTGATTTTGCTAAAGGTAATACATCTATCAAAGATGCCTTTGTAAGTTATGGCACTAAATTTGGCGACACTAAATTCAAAACAAAAATTGGTCAATCACAAATTGCTTTTGGCTTTAATACAGCAGCAAGCAGTAAATACATGTCATTTATTGACCGCCCATGGTATGCCGATAGCGCTTTATCTCCAGCACGTGAAAGCGGTGTTGCTGCCAAATTATCTGGTCACAGTTGGTCACTTGCTTCATCAGTTACTATCGGTGAATTCGGTGGTGGTGTAACGGAAGATAATGTTGATGGAACAACTTACGCTTTACGCGGTACATTTTTACCTTATAACGCGGATAAAACGCATTTAATCCAAGTTGGTGCCGGTTATAGGGGTGTAAGTAGCAACAAAAATGGTTTTAATTATTCGCAACATTTAACCGCTCACAAAGATCATAATAAAATCAAATTAAGCAACAGTATTGCTGCAGCTGATTTCGATGGAATAGATACATATGAATTAGATGCTGTAGGTATTTTTGGTCCATTCCATGCCCTAGCTGAATACAATAACTTTTCTGCAAAAAGCACTTTAGCTAATAACGATGTTGATATTGACTCTTATTCTGTTGAAGCAGGTTATTTCTTCACCGGTGAATCAATGAAACTGAAACACGGTTTTTGGGATGGAATTACACCCAAATCATCATTCGGTGCATGGCAAGTTGCAGCACGTTTCGAAAACATGAATATTGACGATAGTATTGCTGGTGATGATGAAGCCAGAAAGTGGACTGTTGGTTTAAACTATTATCCAGTAAAAAATATTCGTTTCATGCTTGACTATGACTCAGTCACAAACTGGAAACAAAATGGTTCAAGTGTAAACAGTGCAGAACCCTCATCTATCAAGTTTCGCGCTCAAGCTAAATGGTAAGAATGTAAGATCCTCGTAGTATTTAAGCCCTGCCTTTTGGCGGGGCTTTTTTTATTTATACCCGTAACCATTCAATCGCAGCTATTAATCGTTTGATAATTTTGAACTGCTTAACATTTTTATTTAGAAACTAAGATTCAATCCTGATAAAATACCTGCTTCAAACCTATCGAAACAGGCCATAATACGTGAAAATATTTTTTTCAGTTTTACTTCTCACTCTTCAATTAATTGTATCTACTTCTACTTTTGCAACAACACGTTATGTTTCTGAAGAACTTGAAATTACCATGCGATCGGGGCAAGGCGTTAAGTTTGGCATTAGCCGCATGCTGACCAGCGGCACCAAATTATCCGTTATCGAAAATAACAAGGCTAGCGGCTACTCCAAAGTCCGCACAGAAGGCGGAAAGGTAGGTTGGGTGTTAACGCGCTATTTAAGTAATGAACCTAGCTCACGTAATCGTGCCATTGCTAGCGCTCAGAAGGTAGCTAATCTTGAACTGGAAATTGCAAAATATAAAGAAGAGCTTCAATCTCTATCTGTACAAAACTCAAATTCCGAGTCCGAAAACCTGACCTTAAAAGAAACGGCTCAGCGCCTAAGCAAAGAATTAGATGACCTCCGCAGAACAGCATCGAGTGCTGTTGCTTTAGATAATCAGAATCGTCAATTAAAAGAAAAACTGCAGCAAATAAACCATGATATGCAAGCAGTTATTATTGAAAATAATGCGTTAAAAGGCAGCGATTCTAAGCGTTGGTTTTTAATCGGTGCGGCAGTACTGTTTGGGGGATTATTGTTAGGATTAATTATTCCTCGTTTACGGTTCCGTAAAAAAGAAAGCTGGTAGGCTGTAAGCTGGGCGACGCAGGCAATCCTACAACAGTTAAACAATATCCATGAAAATTGCATGAGGATATTCTATTGGGCCTTTACAACTTTCTCTCTAGAATATCTTTCACTTCTTCAAAAGATTTTGTAAATCGCTTAAGCCCTTTTTTCACAGAATCAAGGCCTTCTGATTGATATTTCTCTAAAAGCCCTCTTGCTACTTTATACATGCGATCATGTGATTTTTGTAGCTGCGCAATCCATTTAGCATCAAACACGTGATCCTTTCGCAAGCGCTCAATCCATATCCCCAAATGACATCTATTTAAATAGGGATCTACATTTATATCCTCTGTTCTTAATACTTTATTTATCTTGTTAAACCAATGTTCCGTGGTCAATTTAAGTAAGGTTATTTTTTCCTCTTGCAATGTAAGCTGACTGCCACCGTATGCGATCCATCGTAGATTAGGTGTATAACTTTCAATCCATGGAACTATATCTTCAGCAGGGAGAGGCCAAGCGATGCCATCACCTTGCGCATTATCACAGCCCATAATAAGTAGCATTATGCCTACGTCTACATTTTCTACCCCTTCCGCTATGATGTTACGATTAAATGCCTGAGCTAGGCCGATAACACCTTCAATAATGCTGTAATCACTTGGATCATCTAATAGATCTCGCACAAAAGTTTGATCTATCTTTATGGTATTCGCCGATAAGTTCCTAATATGGGTTAATGATGAATATCCAGTACCAAAATCATCTAATGCAACATCTACCCCTAAGTCATTTTGGCAGCTTTTAATGATCCTGCTTATCGCTTTGATATCCTTTAAAACACTGCTTTCTAATATTTCTAACTGTATATCTTGCGAATCGATCATCGGATGTAACGCTAATGCATCGCTTATTTGGGCAAAAAAAGCAGGTGAAAGCAGGTGATGAGATGAAATATTAATACTCACTTGAAGATGAATGCCTTGTTTCTGCCAAAGATCAAGCTGATCTAAAGCCGTATTAATGATCCATTCCCCTAACTCTATCTCTAAGTCAGTCCCTTCAAGGGTAGGTAAAAAATCTAAGGGTGGAATAAGCCCTTTTTCTGGATGATTCCAGCGAAGCAATGCTTCAACACCCAAAATTTTGCCCGTCTTCATATTAACTTTAGGTTGATAAAATAAGCACATCTCATTGTTTGACAACGCATGACGTATTTCATCTAACTGGTGATGTCTTTGAATAATTTGAAGATCATCCAATGCATTAAACAAATGAAAGCGATTACGACCCGCCAATTTAGCTTGGTACATTGCTTGATCGGCATGTCGTATCAATGTATCTCTATTTTCATCATCAATAGGATAAAGCGTCACGCCCGTAGATGCGGTAATTTTATGGGGGTAGCCGCTAATAATATAGGGTTTAGCAAGTGCTTTATGAAGGCGTTTTAATAATTGTTCACAATGTGGAAATGACGCAATATCCCCCAGTAATATTGTAAACTCATCACCACCTTGACGAGACACAGTATCCTCCACTCTAATGCTTGCACTAATGCGTTCGGCTACTTCAATAAGCAATTTATCCCCAACATCATGACCGTATTCATCATTAATGGGCTTGAACCCATCCAGATCGAGAAAACAAACAGCTAATAATGTATTACTACGATGGCTATGTGCCATTGCTTGAGAAAAACGATCTGCAAATAATGTTCGATTAGGTAATTTAGTTAATACATCATAATGTGCCATTTGCTCTAAAGCATTTTGCTGGTGTTTGCTTTCGGTAATATCTGAAAACAAAGACACATAGTGTGTTGTTCGATCACCATCTTTTAATGCCGAAATCGTCATCATTTCAGCAAATAACTCACCATTTTTTTTACGGTTCCAAATCTCTCCTTGCCAATGGCCATCATCAAGGATTGATCTCCACATTTCGATATAAAATGCTGCATCATGTTTGCCTGAACTCAGTATATTAGGATTATTTCCAATCGCTTCTTCACGGCTATAGCCTGTTATAGCACTAAAGGTAGGGTTAACATCAACAATGGTTCCTTTAGTATCAGTAATAACGATTCCTTCATGCGCATCACTAAATACTTTCGCTAAGAGATATTGTTCGGCTTGGGCTTGTTTACGCTCTGAAATATCTCGAATAAAGGCGTTAAATTCATAACTTCCTTTAATTTTTATAGCTGAAACAGTTAATTCGATGGGAAACTCATGGCCTTGGCAATGCAAGGCCTCTATCTCGACAACTTTATTAAGAATGGTGCTTTCTTTTGTTGCAAGAAAATGACCTAGTCCCTTACGATGTGCATTACGATAGCGCTCTGGTATTATTAGTTTATGCACAAACTTACCTTTTGCATCACTCGCAGACCAACCAAACATCTCTTCTGCTCGCGCACTCCAACCAATAATTTCACCTTTTGCATTACATCTAATTAGTGCATCAAATGCCGAATCGACAATAGCGTGAATTCTAGCCTTACCTTCTTTTTCCTGAACAATTAATCGATCTAACTCGCTTACTGTTTGTCTATATCGCCATAAATGAGGAATTAAAATTGCTAGTGTTAAGATAGTAAAAACAACGATCGCAACTATAATTGTAAGTGCTTTTGTATCTATTCCCACAATGTCCATATTTGTTTCCACTGGTGAGAATTTAACAGCGAGCATCGCAGTATAATGCATGCTAGACGTTGCCAACCCCATAAAGATAGCACTTATTATTTGAGGTTTACTTATAAATTGGTATTGTTGCTGAGCGACGGCAGAACGTTTTATTTTCAGTGCAATGGTCGCCATGATAACGGCTTCAACAAGTGACAGATAAAATAGAAAGGGATCGTGTATCATCGCCGCATTCATTCGCATTGCCGCCATGCCCGTATAATGCATCAAACCAATGCCTGCACCCAGCAAAACTCCATCTATGATCAAATTAATTCTTGAATAGCTTGGTTTCGCCATCATCCATAACACGACACTTGAGGCAATAATTGCAGGGGCAACTGAGAGCAGAGTTATATTGACATCATAAACGACAGGGATCGGTAGACTGAGAGCTAGCATGCCTATAAAATGCATCGCCCAAATACCAAACCCCAATGCTATTGCGCCAAATGAAGTCCAAATTATTTTGTACCGTGTCCTTGACGCTTGATAAATTCGCTCAGCCGTACCAAATGCTGAGAAAGACGAGACAATGGCAATTAGAACAGATAAAACAACCAAAGGCATGCTGTACGTTTCTGTTAAAACGTTCGCTGGGTCAATGATATGATTAGCTTCCATCAAAAGCATTGTCTGTCCTTAATGTTAGTCTCCGAAAAAAATTATCTGCTTTTTTTACTTCTTTTTAACTGTTCCAAATCCCTCACAGCCCCTTTAGAGGCTGAAGTTGTTAATGCCGCATAGGCTTGCAAAGCAAGACTCACTTTACGTTCACGACTAACCGGCTGCCAAGCTGAATGACCTTTTTCTTCCATTGTAAAACGTCGTTTAGTTAATTCTTCATCCGACACATCAACGCTTATCATTCGGTTTGGAATATCGATAATGATCATATCACCCTCTTCGACCAATCCAATATTACCGCCTTCCGCAGCTTCAGGCGAAGCATGACCAATTGATAAACCTGAGGTACCACCTGAAAAACGGCCGTCAGTTAATAAGGCACAGGCTTTACCCAATCCTTTTGATTTCAAGTAGCTTGTTGGATACAACATTTCTTGCATACCCGGCCCACCTTTCGGGCCTTCATAACGAATCAAAACCACATCTCCTTCCATAATTTGTTCCGTCAAAATAGCAGTTACAGCATGATCTTGCGACTCAAAAATACGCGCTGGCCCCGAAAAAGTAAGGTTTGAATCATCCACCCCTGCTGTTTTAACAATACAGCCTTCAAGTGCAATATTGCCGAATAACACAGCTAAACCACCATCTTGGCTATAGGCATGTTTTATATCACGAATACAACCGTTCTCACGATCTACATCTAAACTCGGCCAGTGTGTTGCTTGACTGAATGCTTCTTGTGTTGGGATACCTGCTGGTCCTGCCAAGAAGCGTTGTTTGGCTGCTTCATTATTGCCTCGAACAATATCCCATTCAGCAAGCGCATCAGCTAAACTGGCACTGTGTACTGTAGGTAAATCCGTGTGTAATAAATGACCTGCGGCCAGTTCTGCCAAAATGCTAAATACACCACCCGCACGATGCACATCTTCCATGTGATAATCAGGCGTAGCCGGCGCTACTTTACATAAGTTTGGAATTTTACGAGACATGCGATCAATATCATCCATCGTAAAATCTACAGCGCCTTCATTTGCTGCTGCCAATAAATGTAATACCGTATTGGTTGAGCCACCCATTGCTATATCTAAGGCGATTGCATTTTCAAATGCTGCTTTTGTTGCTATTGATCGAGGCAAAGCACTTTCATCGTCTTGTTCATAATAACGTTTAGCAAGATCTACAATCGTACGTCCAGCCTCTAAGAATAATTCTTTACGATCAGCATGTGTTGCTAATAATGAGCCATTACCAGGAAGCGATAAACCTAAGGCTTCTGTTAAACAATTCATTGAATTTGCAGTGAACATGCCTGAGCAAGAACCACAGGTCGGACAGGCGCTACGCTCAACCTGTGCCACATTTTCATCACTAACATGCTCATCCGCTGCTTGCACCATGGCATCCACTAGATCCAACTTAACGTCTTTACCCGCTAATCTAGTTTTGCCAGCCTCCATGGGGCCACCAGAAACAAAGATCACCGGAATATTTAAGCGCAACGCTGCCATTAACATTCCGGGTGTAATTTTGTCACAGTTAGAAATACACACAATGGCATCCGCACAATGTGCATTGACCATATATTCAACAGAATCGGCAATAATATCACGCGATGGCAAACTGTATAGCATCCCACCATGACCCATCGCGATACCATCATCGACCGCAATAGTATTAAATTCTTTTGCCACACCACCAGCCTTTTCTATTTCGCGCGCGACTAGTTGCCCCATATCTTTTAAGTGTACATGACCGGGTACAAATTGCGTAAATGAATTGGCAATAGCAATAATGGGCTTACTGAAATCATCATCCTTCATACCTGTAGCACGCCAAAGGGCGCGTGCACCCGCCATATTACGCCCTGCGGTTGATGTTCTTGATCGATATTCTGGCATGATTTTCTCCGGATAAAACTGTCTTATGGCTTGCACTAAGGAAGCGCTAATTATGTCAGATTGAATTTAGCTTGGGATGAAGTTTGCTACCATTTCATCTCAGCTAAAGCAATCATGACTTATTCAAAGCTTCCTAAAGCCTTGACTGATATAATAAGCGATAATTTTACCATAGGAAAGTTTTCCAACGATGGCATCGTCTACGTATACAACCGATATTAAGACCACCACCGACTGGTTTCGCTCGGCTGCGCCTTATATTCATGCCCATCGCGGTGCCACATTTGTTATTTCGCTTGATGGTAATAGCGTCGCATCCAAAGGGTTTGCCAACTTAATTCATGATATTGCTTTACTCAACAGCTTGGGCATCAAACTAATTGTTTCTTTTGGCGCGCGTCAACAAATTGAGGCTGCCTGCAAAACAGCGGGGATTTCCGCACAATATCATCAAAACTTACGGGTAACGGATGATGCCAGCCTCGCCATTGCAATTAATATTATTGGTAGCTTAAAAACCCAGATCCAAGCACAATTTTCCTTTGGATTACCGAACACACCAATGAGTGACGCTAAAATTCGCTGCACCAGTGGTAATTTTATTACCGCACAGCCTATGGGTGTAAAGGATGGCATTGATTTTCAACATACCGGCAAAGTACGGAAAATAGATATTGAAGGCATTCAGGCACAGTTGCAACAAGAAAATATCGTACTATTAGGCTCATTAGGTTATTCCTCCACAGGAGAGGTATTTAACCTCTCATCCGAAGCCATTGCTACCGAAGTTGCAATTAAAATGGGAGTAGATAAACTTATTTTCATCGGTAATATAGTGGCCGACTTGCCACGTGAATTAACTTTATCACAAGCCCAAAAAACACTTGAACAAAATAGTAACCACCAGCTTCTATCTGCCACATCCGCCTGTTCTGCAGGCGTTCCTCGTGTTCATTTGCTTGATCACAAACTTGATGGCGCGCTTTTACAAGAATTATTTAGCCGCGATGGCGTGGGCACGCTGATTTCAAAAAATCCTTTTGAAAATACGCGTCCCGCATCCGTAAATGATGTCGGCGGTATCTTAGAATTAATCGCACCACTCGAAGCTAACGGCACATTGGTAGCACGCTCGCGTGAACAGTTAGAAACTGAAATGGCGTTTTTCACTGTGATGGAGCGTGATAATAGCATTATTGCTTGTGCTGCCTTATATCAATATCCAGATAGTGATGATACCGCAGAGTTTGCTTGTCTTGCTGTTGATCCTGACTATCGTGGCGCAGGCCGAGGTGAATATTTATTTAATCTCCTCGAAAACCAAGCGCGGGAAGCTGGGCTAAGCAATCTTTGCGTACTGACAACCCAAACGGCGCATTGGTTTTTAGAGCATGGCTTTCAACCCGCTGAAATTAGCGATCTGCCCATGGCAAGACAGAATTTATATAATAATCAACGTAATGCAAAAGTTTTCAATAAAATCTTAG